>NZ_WVTE01000185.1:0-56982 GCF_009939605.1 Rhodococcus sp. YH1
CCCGTGATCCGCCGCCGGATCAGCGATAACGACGGCGGCCTGTCCTGGGACCCGAGATGGTGGGCCTACCCCGAAGTCGTCGCCCGCCTGACAGCACTGCACCAGGCATGGGAAGAAGATCGTTGCGGGCACCGACCACGGGCGGGCCGCCGGCCGGGCCGGCGAGGGTGAGGATCAGCAGGTTGATGCCGTTGCCGATCAGCAGCAACCCCAGCAGCATCTTGATGATGCTGCGCTCGAGCAGCAGGTACACCCCGGAGGCGACCAGCACCCCGACCAGAGCGAGCATGGTCAGATTCGCGCTCATCGCTTCTCACCCACGATCTCCGCATCGAGACGCGCGCCGAGACTGCGGAGCACGTCGAGTACCAGGCCGACGACGATCAGATACACCCCCAGGTCGAAGAACAGTGCGGTGACGAGCTTGATGTCGCCGAGCAGCGGCAGAGTCATCTCGACGGTCGCCGACGACAGCGGCGGCGCACCGAGGAACAGGGAGACCAGGGCGGTGCCCGCCGAGAACGTCAGACCCAGGCCGAGGATCTTGCCCGCGTCGATGGGCACCGCCTCGCCGAGCTCGTAACGGCCACCGGCCAGATACCGCAGCACCAGCGCAAGCCCCGCGATCAGGCCGCCGGCGAAGCCGCCGCCGGGCGCGTTGTGCCCGGCGAAGAAGAAGTAGACCGACAGCACCATCATCGTCGGGAACACCAGGCGGGTCGTGACCTCGAGGACCAGCGAGCGGTGCCGCGGGTCGATGAGGTCCCCGCCGCGCAGCCACGTCGTCTCGGTGCTCGACGACATCGCGTCGAGCTGCGCCGCGGGGGCGTCCGAGACGCGCGGCGCCGAACCGAAGCGGCGGGTGCGGAACACCAGGCTCGCCACACCCGTCGCCGCGACGAGCAGCACGGAGATCTCCCCGAGGGTGTCCCACGCCCGGATGTCGACGAGCAGCACGTTGACCACGTTCTTGCCGTTGCCGAGTTCGTAGGCCGCCTCCGGCAGCAGCAGCGCGATCGGGTCGGCGGTGCGGGCGTTCGTGGCGAACACCCCGATCGTCGTGACCGCGACGCCGACGGCGATGCCGAGCAGGGCGCGCGGCAGCTTCCGGCCCACCACGTGTTCGGGACGGGACTCGGCGGGGAGCTTGCGCAGCACCAGCACGAAGATGACGAGGGTCAGCGTTTCGACGAGGAACTGCGTGAGCGCGAGGTCCGGGGCGCCCTGCAGGGCGAACAGGAATCCGCACCCGTAGCCGGTCAGGCCCACGAGCAGCACGCCGGCGAGGCGGTTGCGCATCACCGTCGCGGCCAGGGCGCCGCACATGATGATGGCCGCCGCCGCGAACTGGACGGACGAGTCCCACCACCGCACCGCCATGTCCCGCTCGGGGCCGAACACCAGCAGCAGCGTGGTGGGCAGCACCACCAGGGTGACCAGGATGATGCCCTGGGTCAGCGGCAGCGAGCCCCGCTGGGTGGAACCGGTCAGCCGTATCGACACGGTGTCCATGAAGCGCAGCGTCGCGTCGTACATGCGGTCGGCGTTGCCGAACAGCTGACGCTCGAACTTCACGCGGGAGATCGCGCGGTGGGCGAAGTACAGCGCGGTGCCACCGGCCACGACGACGGCGGTCAGCACGAGGGGGAGGCCGACGCCGTGCCACAGCGCGAGGTGGTAGGGCTTGTCCAGGGTGCTGGGCAGCGTGTCCGCGTAGGGGGACAGCAGCGTGTCGAGCCACGGCGCCGCGAGTCCGGCGGCCAACCCGCCGAAGGCCAGGACGGTCGGGGAGAACAGCAGCAGCGGGCCGGCGGCGTGGAAGTTCTGCACGGCCGGACTCGGGCGCTTGAGCTGCTTGCGTCCGAAGGCGCCCCACACGAACCGGATGCTGTACGCCAGGGTGAGGATCGACCCGGCGACGATCGCGGTGAGTACCGCGATCCGGGCCCACGGGCTCAGCAGGGTCGTCACCTGCACGGCCTCGAGGGCGGCCTCCTTGCCGACGAACCCGATGAACACGGGCAGGCCGCCCATGCTCATCGCGGCGACGGCCGCGACGGCCGCGAGGAACGGCGCCCGCTTCCCGAGGTGCGCGAGCTTGCGGATGTCGCGGGTGCCGGCGCCGTGGTCGACGATGCCGACCACCATGAACAGGCAGGCCTTGAACATCGCATGGGCCACGACCATGGCCATGCCGGCCAGCGCCGCCTCCCGGCTGCCGATCCCCACCAGGGCGATGAGGAAACCGAGCTGGCTGACGGTGCCGAACGCCAGGATCAGCTTCAGGTCGAAGGCACGGAACGCGCGCCAGCCGGCGAGCAGCATCGATGCCAGGCCGAGGGTGACGACGATGGGCCGCCACGGCGCCGCATCGGCGAACGCCGGAGCCAGCCGCGCCACCAGATAGATGCCCGCCTTCACCATCGCGGCGGCGTGCAGGTACGCGGAGACGGGGGTCGGGGCTGCCATCGCGCCGGGCAGCCAGAAGTGCAGCGGCACCACCGCGGACTTCGACAGGGCGCCGACCAGCACCAGGGCGACGCCCACCCCGGCCAGCCAGCCGCTCGGGGCGGCCGCGATCACGTCGGAGAGGTTGTAGCTGCCCACCAGCTGCCCGAGCACGATGATGCCGACGAGCATCGCGAGGCCACCCGCGGTGGTGACGAGCAGGGCCTGGGTGGCGGCGCGGCGGCTCGACGCCCGCTCCGCGTAGTGGCCGACCAGCAGGAACGACAGCACGGTGGTCAGTTCCCAGAACGTGTAGAGGACCAGCATGTTGTCGCTGGTCACCAGGCCGAACATGGCGCCGGCGAAGGCGACCATCTCGGCGGCGAAGATCCCCAGGCGGGGCTCGTCGTCGGTGAAATACCGGGCGCAGTAGAGCAGGATGAGCGCGCCGATGCCCAGCACCAGCGCCGACATGATCGCCGCGAGGGAGTCGAAGCGCATGTCGATGTTCATCGACAGGCCCGGCGCCCACGCGATGTGCAGCGTGCGTTCCGTGCCCCAGTTGCCGATCACCCAACCGAGGCTCGCCAGTGGCACGAGCGCCAGCGGTAGGAACGCATTTCTCCCCATGACTCTGACCAGAGGCGGCGCAACGAGAGCGGCGACCGCGTGGGCGATGAGTATGGCGAGCAAAGGCACTCCGTCGGGGTCGGGCCTGGCGGCGGGGTGTAACAGGCTTGCAAGTGTTGTGCAGCACCCACAGGGGGCGATGCCCGAGCCGCGCGGACCCGGGAAATCCCGATGCACGTGCTGCTCTGCAAATGGACAAATCGGATTCGGTGTCAGCTTACCGGCAGCATTCGCACGGTTGCGAATCGGCCGCCGACGCTCCGATGTCCGATTCCCATCGTAGAGTGCCCCCATGCCCGAGACCGGACCGATCCGTACCGCCGCGCTCGCGTACGTCCGCGACGGACGCCTGTTGCAGACCCGTTCCGCCGGCAAGACCGCCTTCTACATGGCGGGCGGCAAGATCGATCCCGGCGAGACCCCCGAGCAGGCCCTGCACCGGGAGATCCGCGAGGAACTCGGCGTCGGCCTCGTCGACGGCACCGTCGCCGAGGTCGGGATCTTCGAGGCCGAGGCCTTCGGCCATCCGGTCGGCACTCGCCTGCACATGACCTGCTTCACGGCCGAGCTGGCCGGGGAACCGCGCCCGGCGGCGGAGATCGCCGAACTCGGCTGGTTCACCGTCGCCGAGTACGCTGCCCTGCCCGAGGTCGCGCCGGGTTCGATGCTGGTGTTCGAGCACCTGCACGCCCTCGGTCTCGTCCGGGCCGAGTGAGACCGGCCACGTCAGCTCCGGCAGCGCCACGCGCATACCGCGCCCGTCGCCGCCAGCGCACCGGTGAGCAGCCGCGGGTCGGCGGGTAGCGCCCAGACCGCGGCCACCGTGGCGGCCGCGACCGGCAGCACCAGGCCCATCGCGGCGACCGGTGCCGCACCCGGCAGCGCCGCCCCCAGCGCCAGGCCGGTGCCCGCGGCGACCAGCGCCACGCGCACCAGCAACTGCGGGCCGTCCGCCGCGGTGTCGGGCCACAGCGCCGCGGTCAGCGTGACGACCAGGGCCACCCCCAGGCCCAGCTCGACCCGCGGGACCCGCCACGCGAGCGCGGCTCCCGCCGCGACCGCCAGCACCCCGGCCGCGGGAACCCACGCGGACACCTCCCTCCCGGCCAGGTCGTCGACCAGCGGGTACGCCGCGGCCGTCGCCCCGATCGCGGCGACGGGGAACCGGCCGTCTGCGAAGGGCAGGAAACGGCCGACGGCCTCCGCACCGAACACCGTCGCGGCGAGCACGGCCGCGGCGGCCAGCCACATCCACGCCGCAGCCGAGGTGGCCTGCTCGCCCGCCCAGCCGGCGAGCACGTGCATGCCGACGGTCAGCGCCGCCGTCGCCCCGACCGCGACGATCGGCAGCCGCGCCTCCGGCCGCTGCACCCGGGCCCCGGCCCCCGCGACGAATGCGGCGAGCACCACGGCCCCGGCTGCGACGGCGAGCGGCCACTGCAGCGGCGACGGCAGCGCCGACGACTGCAGGGACGTCCCCATCGGGCCGGCGAGCAGGAACACCGCCCACGCCCCGACGACCACCGCCCACTGCCCGATCGGTTCGCCCCACGCCGCGGCGACCGCCGCCCCGAGCAGGATCCCGGCGGCTCCCGCACTGATCAGGGGCAGCACGGTGAGGGTGTCGGGGTCGGCGGCAGATACCGCGAACCGCACCGTCCCCAGCACCACCGTGCAGCCGGCCGCCAGCAACCACGCCGTACGGCGCGACCCCGAGCGTTGCAGGCCCGCGACCGCCAGCACCGCCGCCACCGCGAACACGATCGGCCCGGTGGCGCTGCCCGTCGCGGCGGGGAGCGCCACCCCGTCCACCGCTACGGCGAAGCCGGCGAGGGCGCCCGCGCACAATGCCGCGAGACCCGCGACCGGCTCGTCCAACCGCACTGTCGCCGCCGGCATCGTCAGCGCCCCTCGGCGTAGGCCCGCAGGTGTTCGACCTGCGCGGCCTCCAGCGACGGGCGCACCGCCTTCCGCGCCGCCGCGACGTCGTCGGCGGTGACGGCCGCGGCGTCGACGCTGCGGCGCATCGCCGCGAGCGCGGCCTCCCGCAGGAGCGCCGAGCAGTCCGCCGCGGAGTAGCCGTCGAGGTCCGCGGCGAGGGCGCCGAGGTCCACGTCGTCGGCCAGCGGCACCGACTTGCCCGCGGTGCGCAGGATCGCGGCGCGCGCCTCGGCGTCCGGCGGCGGCACGAACACCAGCCGCTCGAGCCGGCCGGGGCGCAGCAGGGCCGGATCGATCAGGTCGGGCCGGTTGGTGGCGCCGAGCACCACGACGTCGCGCAGCGGTTCGACCCCGTCGAGTTCGGTGAGCAGGGCGGCCACCACCCGGTCGGTGACGCCGGAGTCGGAGCTCTGCCCGCGGCGCGGGGCGAGCGCGTCGATCTCGTCGAGGAACACCAGCGCCGGTGCGGAGTTGCGGGCCCGCTGGAACAGCTCCCGCACAGCCTTCTCCGAGGCGCCCACCCATTTGTCCATCAGCTCGGCGCCCTTGACGGCGTGCACGCTCAGCTGTCCCGAGCTGGCCAGCGCGCGCACCAGGAAGGTCTTGCCGCAACCCGGTGGCCCGTAGAGCAGTACACCGCGCGGCGGCTCGACGCCGAGGCGGGCGAACGAGTCGGGGTGGTGCAACGGCCACAGCACCGCCTCCGTGAGCGACTGTTTGGTGTCGACCATGTCGCCGACGTGGTCGAGGGTGACGCTGCCGATGGCCAGCTCCTCGGTGCCCGATCGCGACAGCGGGCGGATCACCTCGAGCGCACCGAGCAGGTCATCCTGAGTGAGCCTCGGCTCGGTGTCGTCGCGGCTCGCCCGCGCCGCCGCCCGCAGCGCCGCCTCCCGGCACAGGGCGGCCAGGTCGGCGACGACGAAGCCGGGCGCGCGGGCGGCGACGGCGTCGAGCGAGAGGGTGTCGGTGGGCACCCGGCGCAGCAGCACGTCGAGCAGGGCGCGACGGGTGGCGCCGTCGGGCAGGGGCAGGGCCAGTTCCCGGTCGCAGATCTCGGGGGAGCGGACCCGCGAGTCCACCTCGGTGGGGTGCGCCGTGGTCGCGACGAGCGCGACCCCGACGGTGTCGACGGCGCGGCGCAGCTGGTCGAGGATCAGCGCCGACACCGGTTCGGGGTCGGCGGGCAGCAGGGCGTCGATGTCGGTGACGAGCAGGACCCCGCCGGGGGCCAGGTCGGCGACGGCGGTGGTCACGCGGCGCAGCCGATCGTCGGCGGCAGTGGCGCCCACGCTCGGCCCGTCGAGCTCGACGACGCGACGGCCGGCGAGGACTGCGCGGGCGAGGGTGGCCTTGCCGACGCCGGCGGGCCCGGTGATCAGCACTCCGAGGTGGGGGGAGGCGCCGAGGGTGCGCAGCAGTTCGGGCTCGTCGAGGGCCAGCTTCAGCCACTCGGTGAGCCTGCCGGCCTGGGTCTGCACGCCGACCAGGTCCTCCACCGGTGGTGGCGGCGGTGCGGGGATCGCGGGCCGGGCCGACGGGGCGGCGGCCGGGCGGGGGCCGGCGACGGCCCGCCCGGCCGGGGTGGTGCCCCAGCCCACCGCGGTGTTCGGTTGCACGCTCACCGGTGCGGCGGGGTCGACGGCGGTGACGGTGAGCAGTTCCGTGGTCCAGGCGATCCCGAACGTGCGGGACAGGGTGCGCGTGGTGGGGGCGGTGCTCGTGCCCGGTCCGAGATCGCGGGGCAGCAGCGACACCGCGTCGCCGACGGTGAGGACCTTGCCCAGCAGTGCCTGGCGCAGGGTGACGTCGTCGATCGTGTGGGTGGCGAGTGCCGATCCGGTGACCGCGACCGTGCGGGCGCCGTGGACGACGACCGGGCCGACGAGGACGGTGGCGTCCTCGCGCAGCCCCACGTTGGAGAGCGTCACGTCGTCGAGCAGGATCGTGCCGGTCGGCGTGCCGGCGGGGGCGAGGCCGGCGACGGCCGCGGTGCGGCGCCCCCCGATCAGCGCGATCGCGTCCCATTCGCGCAGGCCCAGCGCGGTGAGCACCTCCGGGTGCACGCGGACGACGCCGCGGCGCGCATCGGCCGCGGAGGTGTTGAGGCGGACAGTCAACGCGAGTTCGGGGCTGCTCACCCCGCCGAGCCTAGAGCGTCGTCAGCGTCCGCGGGGGCGGCGCAGACCGAGTCGCGCGGCGGACTGCCGGGGCTGCGGGGCGCGCCGGATCGCGACCCGCCGTGGCCTGAGGGCGCGGTGCTCGGCGCGCAGGGCGCGCCGCTCGGACGGCTTGATGTTCCATGTCTCCGGCCGCGCCGCCACCCAGCGCTTGGAGCGGATCGCGAACGGGATGTGCGCCAGGTACAGGCCGATGAGGACGAGCATGAGCACGTACGGGTAGGTGACCAGCGCGGCCGCCGCGACCGCCACGAGTACCAGGAGGATCACCGCGTAGCGGGGCGGCACGGACACCGACTTCATCGCCAGGGTCGGTATCTGACTGACGACGAGGGCGGCGGTGAGCAGCGTCCAGGCGGCCACGACGGGGTAGGAGTCCCACCAGCCCTCACCCCACTGGATGTGCGCGGCGACCGGCGCCAGGGCGACGAGGGCGCCGGCGGGGGACGGCACGCCGACGAAGTACTCGCGGGCGTACGCGGGCACCGTGTCGTCCTCGAGCAGGGTGTTGAACCGGGCGAGGCGCAGGACGATGCTGACCGCGTACAGCAGGGAGATGATCCAGCCGAACGGGCTGCCGTCCAGCAGCGTCACGTACAGCACGAGGGCCGGGGCCACGCCGAACGCCACCGCGTCGGACAGCGAGTCCAGCTCGGCGCCGATCTTGGTCGTGGCGTCCAGCAGGCGGGCGATGCGCCCGTCGAGGGAGTCCAGCACCGCTGCCGCGCCGATCATGCCGAGGGCGGTGCCCAGCTGGCCGTCGAGGGCGAACTTCACCGCGGACAGGCCGGCGGAGAGCGCGAGGATCGTGATGACACTCGGCAGCAGCCGCACGGCCTGCGGGCGACTGCGGCGTTTGCGTTCCGGGGCTGCCGGGGAGGCGGCGGACGGGCTCACGGCAGCTGGGCGATGACGGTCTCGGCGCCGATCGTCTTCTGCCCGCGTTCGACGAGGAGGGTGCTGCCCGGGGGCAGGTAGGTGTCGACACGGGAACCGAAGCGGATCAGGCCGTAGGTGTCGCCGATCGGCAGCGTGTCGCCCGCCTTCGCGTCGCACACGATGCGGCGGGCGAGCAGCCCGGCGATCTGGACGACGGCCACGTCGGCGCCGTCGCGGGTCTCGAGGAGCATGCTGTTGCGTTCGTTGACCTCGCTGGCATCGGCGAGGTCGGCCGAGAGGAACTGCCCGGGGCGGTGCACGACCTTGGTGACGGTGCCGCCGACGGGGCTGCGCTGGACGTGCACGTCGAGCACGGACAGGAAGATGCTCACCCGCGGCCGCGGCTCGGTGCCCATCTCGAGTTCGGCGGGCGGCACCGCGGTGTCGACGAGGGCCACCTCGCCGTCCGCCGGGGCCACGACGACGCCGACCCGGTTGGGCGGCACCCGGTGGGGGTGGCGGAAGAATCCTGCGGTGGCGGCGGCCGAGACGAGGCCGGCGCGACGGACCCACTTGCGGTTGCGGCCGAGCGCCGCGACGGCGAGCGGGGCGGCGACGAAGGGGATGCCTGCCGGGTGGAGCGGTGGAATCGTCTTGCGGACCAGTTCGAGAACGTGCTCGACGCTGGTGGGCGGTGGGGTTCCGGGGGGTGTGGGCTTTCGGGCCACGGCTCCTCTTAGTGTCGCGCGGTGTGACCCGCGGGCGTGCGGCCCGCGGGCTAACACAGCCTACGCGAGGAGGGTCACCGTGCGAGGGCCGCGCCCTCGGCCTCGTTCCTGATGCGCGCGAGGGTGGCGTTCATGCCGACCACCATGTCGTCGTCGAAGGCGGTCGCGCCACCGAGGACCTTGTCGATGAGGAACTGCGAGACCTTGCTGGTCCCGGTGGGCGCCTCCCGTCGCTGGATCACCCGAGTGCCGGTGTCGGTGGGCTCGAGGGTGAACGACCAGACGGTGCGGTTCTCGTTGACCCGGAAGCGGAGCAGGCGCCCCGGTTCGAAGGCGAGCACCTTGGCGGTGGTGGGCCACACGAGCAGGCCCTTGCGGTTGACATTGATCGTCTTGGTCCCGACTCCGACGGGTCCGCCCAGCACGGCCATCTTCCGGCACTGCGGGCTCCACTCGCCCATCCGCTTCAGGTCGGAGATCACATGCCACACCTGCTGTGGCGATGCGGCGATCTCGACGGTGGCTTCGAGGGTCTTCGACACGGGGCCTCCCTGATTCTTCGCGTAACCGCGAGTTACAAATACTGCCGGTCGATCATATCCGAGTCTGTGACGCCCGCCACCCGGACGTGCACCACCCGCCGGCGGGGAGGGCCCGCGACGAGCCGCGGCCGGGGTGCGCCCGGTGGCCGGCGCCTTCCCGTCCGGCGAGGGTCCGGCCGAGCAGTACCAGGCCCCACGGCCCGATCACCCAGACCGGCCACGGGTGCACGGCCGCGCCGACGGCGATCGACACGATCGCCCAGATCACGAGGTTGACCGTCCCGGCTGCGGCCCAGGCTCCCCACTCGATCCGCTGATGCAGGGGGAGCCGGCGGTCCGCGGTGCGGGCCCGGGCGGGCGGGGGTGCGGGTGAGGCCGGGGGTGCGGCCGGAAGGTCGCTCAGTACCCGGTGCGCCTCGTCGGTGGTGACGGACCGGTACACCTCGCCGACCCGCTGGTCGAACTCGCCGATCGTGAGCCGGCCGGCGGTGAGATGCCGGCCCAGCTCGTCGACGAGCCGCTCGCGTTCGGAGTCGGAGATCCGGACACCGTTGACGTATTCCATCGCTGCCTCCTGCGGAGGGTCGAGACCACTGAGGTTCCACAGTGGAATGTCGATACCACCATGGTGGATATGCCACAGTGGAATGTCAAGCCCCCGGGAAAGGTGTCCGCCATGGTCGACCGTCCGCTCGATGCCCCCGCGGCTCGTCCGCTCGACGCCCCCGCGGCTCGTCCGCTCAACGCCACCGCGGCGTCGCTGCTGGGATTCCTGCACGAGGGTCCGAAGACCGGGTGGGATCTGGTGGTGACCGCGCAGGAGCGGATCGGGAAATTCTGGTCGATCACGACCAGTCAGGTGTATCGCGAACTCGCCGCCATGGAACGGTCCGGTCTCGTCGAGGCGGGCGAGGTGGGCCCGCGCGACCGCAAGCCCTTCGCGCTCACCGCCTCCGGCCGCGCCGCATTCGCCGAGTGGATCGAACGCGAACCCGGACCGGAGAACATCCGCTACCCGCTGCTGCTCACCGTCGCGTTCGGCAGGCACCTGCCGCCCGGCAGGCTGGCCGAGATGCTCGCCGTCCACCGCGCCGCCCACGAACGCCGGCTCGCCGACTACGAGCGCGCCGCCGCCGAGCACTGCGCGGACCCGTACTCGTCGGCGACCCTGGACTTCGGCATCGTCTACGAACGGGCCGTGCTCGAGTGGTTCGGCCGGGTGGCGGACACGCTGGGGCCGGCCTCGTGAACCGGCCCTGGCTGATCGTGATCGGGGGCCTGCCCGCGACCGGGAAGACGACCGTCGCCCGTCGCCTGGCGGCCCGGATCGCCGCCGCCTATCTGCGGATCGACACGATCGAGCAGGCCCTGGTGGACTCCGGTGAACTGCCCCGGCCGCCCCGGACCGCCGGATACGACGCCGGTTACGCCCTCGCCCGCGACCAGCTCGCGCTCGGACTCACCACCGTCGTCGAGTGCGTCAACCCCGTGAAACTCACCCGCGACGCCTGGTGCGCCGCCGCGCACCGGGCCGGGGCCCGGGTGCTCGAAGTGGAACTGGTCTGCACCGACCCCGCCGAACATCGCAGACGCGCCGAGCGGCGTGCCGGAGACATCGCCGGCCTCGCGCTCCCCACGTGGCAGCAGATCCGCGGACGACACTACGAGGCGTGGGACCGTGCCCACCTGACGATCGACACGGCTGTGGCCGGTCCCGACGATGCGGTCACCACGATCCGGCGCGAAGCCGGCCTTCTCGACCCCGATTCGGCGGCGCGCCGGCCGGTGCCGGGGACACAATCCGGATAGCGCGTATCGATCGGGAGGTGGCCGTGGCCGAGGAGGTCGTCGTCGGGGTCGGTCCCGTCTCGACGGACGAGGTCCTGCGGGTGGCGCGGTCCGGCGCGCCGGTCCGGCTCTCCGCGGACGCGCTCGCCCTCATCGGCGCGGCCCGTGCCGTGGTCGACGCGCTCGCCCGCGACCCCCGGCCCGCGTACGGCATCACCACCGGGTTCGGGGCGCTCGCCACCCGCCACATTCCCCCGGAATCGCGAATCGATCTGCAGCGCAGCGTGATCCGCTCTCACGCCGCCGGGACCGGTCCCGAGGTGGAACGGGAGGTGGTCCGCGCGATGATGCTGCTGCGCCTGTCCACCTTCGCCACCGGGCACACCGGGGTCCGCCCCGGGACCGCCACGGCCTACGCCGCGATGCTGAGCGCGGGAATCACGCCGGTGGTGCCCGAGCACGGCAGCCTCGGCTGTTCCGGGGACCTCGCGCCGCTCGCCCACGTGGCCCTCGTCCTCACCGGCGAGAGCGAGGCCCGCGACGCCGCCGGCACGCTCGTGCCGGCCGCGCAGGCCCTCGCCGCGGCGGGCCTCGCGCCCGTCGTGCTCGCCGAGAAGGAAGGGCTCGCCCTCATCAACGGCACCGACGGGATGCTGGGCATGCTGGTCCTTGCCTGCCACGACCTGCGCGCCCTGCTGCGGCTCGCCGACGTCACGGCCGCGATGAGCGTCGAGGCCCTGCTCGGCACCGACCGGGTCTTCGCCGCCGACCTGCACGCCCTGCGGCCGCACCCCGGCCAGGCCGTGGCCGCCGCCAACATGACCCGGCTCCTCGCCGGCTCCGCCGTCGTGGCCAGCCACCGAACCCCGGACTGCCCGGTGGTGCAGGATGCCTACTCGCTGCGGTGTGCCCCGCAGGTCGCGGGCGCCGCGCGCGACACCCTGACCCACGCCGAGCAGGTCGCCGGACGCGAACTCGCGGCCGCGATCGACAACCCGGTCGTCACCCGCGACGGCCGGATCGAGTCGAACGGCAACTTCCACGGCGCCCCGCTGGCGTACGTCCTCGACTTCCTCGCCGTCGTCGTCGCCGACGTCGCGAACATCAGCGAGCGCCGCACCGACCGGCTGCTCGACGTGGCCCGCAGCCACGGCCTGCCGCCGTTCCTCGCCCACGATCCCGGCGTCGACAGCGGGCACATGATCGCCCAGTACACCCAGGCCGCGCTCGTCGCCGACCTCAAGCGCCTCGCCGTGCCCGCCGCCGTCGACTCGATCCCGTCGTCGGCCATGCAGGAGGACCACGTCTCGATGGGCTGGTCCGCCGCCCGCAAGCTGCGCCGCGGCCTCGCCGCGCTGACCCGTGTCCTGGCCATCGAGGCACTCACCGCGGCACGCGCACTGGACCTGCGCGCCCCGCTCACCCCGGCCCCCGGCACCGGCGCGGTGGTCGCCGCGCTCCGCCGGCACGTGGCCGGGCCCGGCCCGGACCGGCATCTCGCCCCGGAGATCGACGCCGCGGCCCGGCTCGCCGCGAGCGGAGAACTCGTCGCCGCGGCGGAATCCGCGATCGGGGCCCTGGACTGATCGTCAGCGGAGCGGGTCGAACTGCCGCGGCACCGCCGCCCGCGCACCGGTCATCGCGCCGGCCAGCAGGCGGCCGGTCAGCGGGCCCAGCGCCACGCCCCACATGCCGTGACCGCCGGCGACGAACACGCGCGCGGAGCGGGTGCCGCCGACCAGCGGCAGACCGTCCGGGGTGCAGGGACGCGAGCCCACCCACTCCTCCGCCCGGGCGGCCCAGTCGACGCCGGTCAGCAGCGGCCGCGCCGCGTCGACGATGGCCTGGATCCGCCGCGGGTCGAGCGGGGCGTCGGGCCGGCGGAACTCCATCATCCCGGCGATGCGGAACCGATCGTGCAGCGGCGTGCACGCGACCCGCTGGGCCGGGAAGTAGATCGGGTTCTTCGGCAGGTGCGCCGGGCGCACGCTGAAGCTGTAGCCGCGACCGGCCTGCACCGGCATCCGGACCCCGAACGGCCGGGCCAGGTCGTTCAGCCGGGCCCCGGTGGCCAGCACCACCGCATCCGCCGCCCGGTCCCCGCCGCCGGTGCCCACCACGCGCACGTCCCGCGGGCCGTCCCGGACCGCCTGCACCTCGAACCCGGTGACGACCTCACCGCCACGGTCGCGCACCGACTCCGCCAGCGCGGCGACGAACCGCGGCGGGTCGACGAACCGCTGCCCCCGCAGCCGGATCCCGGCCCGCACCCCGTCGCCGAGGAGCGGCTCCAGGGTGCGGATCGTGTCCCCGTCGAGCAGGTCGAAATCCACCTCGCCGCCCGCCGCGACCACCTGCCGGAACTCCTCGACGAGCACGCGACGGTCGTCCTCGGACGCGAACGCTGCCAGGAACGGATCCGCCGGGCGGGTCTGTTCGACGACACCGCCGCGGGCCAGATCGTCGTAGGCGCCCAGCGCCATCCGGTTCACCTCGGCGAACACCGCCATCGCCGCGCGCCACCGGCGGGCGGTGCAGTGCCGCGCGAATCCCGCCAGGAACCGCCACAACCGCAGGTCGACCGCGGGCGGCACGTACACCGGGGACGACGGCGTGAGCATCGAACGGATCCCGTACCGCAGCACCGCCGGTTCCGGCAGTGGCAGGGTCAGCGCGGGGGCCAGCCAGCCCGCATTGCCCCACGACGCATCGGCGGCCACCCCGGTGCGGTCGAGCACCGTGACCTCGACGCCGCGCTCCTGCAGGAACCAGGCCGCCGACAACCCGACGAAGCCCGCCCCGACGACGACCACCCGACGAATCGCCATGACGCACTCCCGATCTCGAGGTACCCCATCACCTCCATCATGGACCGTCGCCGGGCTCGGTGCCCGCGAACCGGGGGTGGTCGCCCGCCGGCCGCCCCGTGACGATCCGGTGGATCAGCCGGGCCGCCGCCCGGGCCGTGCGCCCGTCGTCGTCGACGGCCGGCGCCAGCTCGGCGACGTCGACGAGCGCGAGCCTGCCGCTGCGCGCCACGACGTCGCACACGTGCTGCACCACCTCGAACGCGACCCCGCAGGCCGCCGGGGCGCTCACCCCGGGCGCCACCCAGCCGGGCAGCACATCGAGGTCGATCGTCAGGTGCACCGCGTCCACCGCGCGGACGAACTCCTCGACGAACGTCTCCACGA
Source organism: Rhodococcus sp. YH1 (assembly GCF_009939605.1). Lineage (NCBI taxonomy): Bacteria > Bacillati > Actinomycetota > Actinomycetes > Mycobacteriales > Nocardiaceae > Rhodococcus > Rhodococcus sp. YH1. The sequence goes on from NZ_WVTE01000185.1 coordinate 14,331, forward strand.
CGGGCAGGTTCGTCGCGCGGCACTCGTCGTCCAGCAGGTACCGCACCCCGAACTCGTCCGCGGCAGCGAACAGCGCGGCCGTGTTGCTCGGCTGCGCGATGCCCAGCACCGCGTAGCGCAGCGACCTGCCCTGTTCGCGTTCGCGTTCGGCCATCTGCCGGAACGGGGTGCCCGACGTGGCGACGGGCGCCGCCCGCAGGTCGAAGTGCGCGTCCAGGTTCAGCACGCCCCAGCGGGTCCCGGCCCGCGCGGCCGCGGACCCGGCCCAGCCCAGGTAGCTGCCGAAGGCCACCTCGTGCCCGCCGCCGAGCACCACCACCGCATGCCCCGCGTCGAGCAGCGCGGTGACCGCCGCGCCGAGGCGGCGCTGCCCGTCCTCGAGGGCGCCGCCGCGCACCGCGACGTCGCCCGCGTCGTGGATCGTCGCCGGCGCCGGCAGCGCCAGCGACGCCAGGGCGCGCCGCAACGCGACCGGCCCGTCCGCCGCGCCGGGCCGCCCCTGGTTGCGGCGCACGCCCTCGTCGCTGCGGAATCCGATCAGGACCTGCGCCCGCGCGGCGTCCGCGGGCAGCGGCGCCACCACGTCGTGCCAGCGCAGGTGCTCGGGACCGGGGCCGTCGTCGCGGCCTGTCCACGGCGCCGGCGGCACGTCGACCGGAATCCTCACATCCGCAGTCCTTCCTGCCAGACCTCCCGGACCAGCTGCACTCCCGGCCGGTACGCCAGGTGCAGGTACGACGGCGCGTCCAACGCGATCAGATCTGCCCGTGCGCCCTCCCGGACGACGCCGACGTCGTCCCGGCGCAACGCCGCGGCGCCCCCGGCGGTCGCCGCGTGGACCGCCTCCTCCGGGCTCATGTGCATCTCGCGCACCGCCAGCGCGATGCAGAACGGCATGCTCGTGGTGTAAGAGGTGCCGGGGTTGCAGTCGGTGGCCAGCGCGACGGTGACATCCGCGTCCAGCAGTGCCCGCGCGTCCGGATACCGGTTGCGCGTGCAGAAGTCGGCGCCCGGCAGCAGCGTCGCCACCGTGCCCGAGCCGGCGAGCGCCGCCACGTCCGCCGCCGTCGTGTAGGTGACGTGGTCCACCGATGCCGCACCGACCTCCACCGCCAGCTGCACGCCCGGCCCGGGACCGAGCTGATTGCCGTGCACCCGCGGGGTGAGGCCGTGCGCCATCCCTGCCTGCAGCACGGCCCGGCACTGGTCGGCGTCGAACGCGCCCCGCTCACAGAACACGTCGATCCACTTCGCGTGCGGCGCGCACACGGGGACCATCTCCTCGCACACCAGCCGGACGTAGTCGTCGGGGCGGCCCGCGAACTCCGGCGGCACGGCGTGCGCGGCGAGCAGCGTCGTCTCCGGCGTGAACACCTCGGCCACCCGCAGGCAACGCAGCTCGTCGGCGACGGACTGGCCGTACCCGGACTTGCACTCGACCGTGGTCGTCCCGGCCTGCCACCCCTCGGCGACGAGCCGCGACACCGTCGCCCCCAGCGCGCGATCGGTCGCCGCGCGGGTCGCCGCGATCGTCGTGGCGATGCCGCCGGCGGTGTAGGGGGCACCGGCCATGCGGGCGGCGAATTCCTCGGCGCGCTCCCCGGCGAACACGAGATGCGTATGACTGTCGACGAATCCGGGCAGCACGGCGCGGCCCTGCAGGTCGTGCCGGTCCGCGGCGGCCCCCTCGGGGACCCGGTCGCGCGGCCCCACCCACCGGATCAGACCCTCGCCGACGACCACCGCGGCGTCCACGAGCACCCCCAGCGGGCCCCGGTCGAGTTCCGGGTCGTTCGTGACGAGGCAGCCGATGTTGTCGAGCAGTGTCCAGTTCCGCCCGGGTGACACGGCGTCAGCCCTCCCGCATCGGGATGCGCAGTCCGCGGCGCGCGGCGACCTCGGCGGCACGGGGGTAGCCGGCGTCGACGTGCCGGAGGACGCCGGTGCCGGGGTCGTTCGTCAGTACCCGCTCGAGCTTGCGCGCGGCGAGGTCGGTGCCGTCGGCGATGCACACCTGCCCGGCGTGCAGCGACCGGCCGATGCCGACCCCGCCACCGTGGTGGATCGACACCCACGACGCGCCGGACGCCGTGTTGACCAGGGCGTTGAGCAGCGGCCAGTCGGCGATCGCGTCCGAACCGTCGGCCATCGCCTCGGTCTCGCGGTACGGCGAGGCGACCGACCCGGCGTCGAGGTGGTCGCGGCCGATGGCGATCGGAGCGGCGACCTCTCCGGCGGCGACCATCTCGTTGAACCTCAGCCCGGCCCGGTCCCGTTCGCCGTAGCCGAGCCAGCAGATGCGGGCCGGCAGCCCCTGGAACGGCACCGCGCGCCCGGCCAGGGTGAGCCATCGGGCGAGATGCTCGTTCTCGGGGAACAGCTCGAGGACGGCACGGTCGGTGGCCGCGATGTCCGCGGGATCTCCCGACAGCGCGACCCAGCGGAACGGCCCGCGGCCCTCCTCGAACAGCGGACGGATGTAGGCGGGTACGAAGCCGGGGAACGCGAACGCCCGGTCGAAGCCGCCCTTGCGGGCCTCGTCGCGGATGGAGTTGCCGTAGTCGAACACCTCGGCGCCGCGATCGAGGAACCCGACCATGGCCTCCACGTGCCGGGCCATCGACCGGCGGGCCTGCTCGGTGAACCACACGGGGTCCTTCGCCGCGAGGGTGTGCCACTCCTCGACCGTCACCCCGAGCGGCAGGTAGGACAGCGGGTCGTGGGCGGAGGTCTGGTCGGTGACGATGTCGATGGGGGCCTGCAGCGCGAGCAGCGCCGGCACGACGTCGGCGGCGTTGCCGACCACCCCGATCGAGCGGGGCTCGCGCGCATCCCGTGCCGCGAGCGCCGAGGCCAGCGCCGCCTCGACGCTGTCGGCCTTGGCGTCGAGGAAACCCTGCGCGAGCCGGCGGTCGACCCGGGCCTCGTCGACCTCGACGCAGATTGCGACGCCCTCGTTCATCGTGATCGCCAGGGGCTGCGCCCCGCCCATGCCGCCGAGGCCCGCGGTCAGGGTGACGGTGCCGGCGAGGCTGCCGCCGAACCGCTTGCGGGCGACGGCCCCGAACGTCTCGTAGGTGCCCTGCAGGATGCCCTGCGAGCCGATGTAGATCCAGGATCCGGCGGTCATCTGCCCGTACATCGTCAGCCCCAGCGCCTCCAGGCGGCGGAACTCCTCCCAGTTCGCCCAGTCGCCGACCAGATTCGAGTTGGCCAGCAGCACGCGCGGTGCCCACTCGTGGGTGCGCAGCACCCCGACGGGCTTGCCGGACTGCACGAGCAGCGTCTCGTCGCCGCCGAGGGTCTCGAGGGTCCGCACGATCGCGTCGAATGCGGCCCAGTTGCGGGCCGCCCGGCCGGTGCCGCCGTAGACCACCAGGTCGTCCGGCCGTTCGGCGACGTCGGGATCGAGGTTGTTCATCAGCAGGCGCAACGCGCCCTCCTGTTGCCAGCCCCGGCACCGCAGCCCGGGACCGCGCGGGGCGCGCACGGGCCGCGGGCCCGGGAGGGCGGAGGGGGTCGTTCCGGTGGCCATGGGGCCTCCTCTCGAAACCGGCGAGGCGCGCCGGCGCCGCGACTCCATCCCATGACACTGCGGCGGACCGCCCCGCGACAACCGGTCCGGGCGGATGTGTCGGATCCGAGACCGAGCGGCCGGCCGCGGCCCGCCCCGGCGGCCCCTTGGAACAGGGGGGCGGCGCGGTCGTACGATTTCGTCGAACGTTCTGCTGTCGAAGGGAACCATCCATGACCACGGGTATCGAACAGCTCGAGTTTCAGGCGGAGACGCGTCAGCTGCTGGATCTGCTGATCCATTCGGTGTATTCGAACAAGGACACCTTCCTCCGGGAACTCGTCTCCAACTCGTCGGACGCGCTGGACAAGCTCAAGCTCGAGGCGTTCCGCAACAAGGACCTGCAGGTCGACACCTCGGATCTGCACATCGAGATCGAGGTCGACAAGGAGCAGCGCACCCTCACCGTCCGCGACAACGGCATCGGCATGTCCCGGGACGAGGTGGTCGACCTGATCGGCACCCTCGCGAAGTCGGGCACCGCGGAACTGCGGCGCAAGCTGCGCGAGGCGCAGGAGTCGGCCGCGCCGGAAGAACTCATCGGCCAGTTCGGGGTCGGCTTCTACTCGACCTTCATGGTGGCCGACAAGGTGACCCTGCTGACCCGCAAGGCCGGCGAGCACGACGGCACCCGGTGGGAGTCGAGCGGCGAGTCGACCTACACGATCGAGACGGTCGAGGGCGCACCCCAGGGCACGTCGGTGACGCTGCACCTCAAGCCGGAGGACACCGAGGATCACCTGTTCGACTACACGGCCGAGTGGAAGATCAAGGAGATCGTCAAGCGCTACTCGGATTTCATCGCCTGGCCGATCCGGATGCAGGTCGAACGCACCAAGCCCGCCGAGGGGGAGGGGTCCGTCGCCGAAGTGATCCGCGAGACGGAGACCCTGAACTCGATGAAGGCGCTGTGGGCGCGCTCGAAGGACGACGTCTCCGCGGAGGAGTACAGCGAGTTCTACAAGCACGTCAGCCACGCGTGGGACGAGCCGCTCGAGGTCGTCCCGATGAAGGCCGAGGGCACATTCGAATACCAGGCGCTGCTGTTCATCCCGTCGCAGGCGCCGTTCGACCTGTTCATGCGCGAGCGCAAGACCGGGATCCACCTCTACGTCAAGCGCGTGTTCATCATGGACGACTGCGAGGAGCTGATCCCGGAGTACCTGCGGTTCGTCAAGGGCGTGGTCGACGCCCAGGACCTGTCGCTCAACGTCTCGCGCGAGATCCTGCAGCAGGACAGGCAGATCCGCGCGATCCGCCGGCGGCTCACCAAGAAGGTGCTGTCCACGATCCAGGACATGGCGACCACCGAGAAGGAGAAGTACCGGACCTTCTGGTCGCAGTTCGGCCGGGTCCTCAAGGAGGGTCTGCTCTCGGATTTCGACAACCGCGACACCCTGCTCGCCGTGTCCTCCTTCGAGTCCACGCACAGCGAGGACTCGACGACGACGCTCGCCGAGTACGTCTCGCGGATGAAGGAAGGCCAGGACGAGATCTTCTACATGACCGGCGAGTCCCGGCAGCAGATCGAGAGCTCCCCGCACATGGAGGCCTTCCGCGCCAAGGGCTTCGAGGTGCTGCTGCTCACCGACCCGGTCGACGAGATGTGGGTGGGGTCCGTGCCCGAGTTCGAGGGCAAGCCGTTCCAGTCGATCGCCAAGGGCGAGGTGGATCTCGGTACCGAGGACGAGAAGAAGGCCGCCGAGGCCGAGCGTGAGGAGCGGGAGAAGGAGTACGCCGACCTGCTGTCGTGGCTCGGCGAGACGCTCGACGAGCACGTGAAGCAGGTGCGGCTGTCGTCGCGGCTGACCACGTCGCCCGCGTGCCTCGTCGGCGACACGTTCGCCATGTCGCCCGCCCTCGAACGGATGTACCGGGCGTCGGGCCAGCCCGTCCCGCACACCAAGCGCATCCTCGAGCTCAACCCGGACCACCCGTTGGTCACGGCGCTGCGCGACGCGCACGCCCGGCAGGCCGACGACCCGACGCTCGGCGAGACCGCCGAGTTGCTGTACGGCACCGCGCTGCTCGCCGAGGGCGGCGAACTCGAGGACCCGGCGGCGTTCGCCCGTCTGCTCGCCGATCGCCTCGCGCGCACGCTGTAACCGCTCACCCCTTCCGGCCGAACGTCACATCGCGTCGATCGAATCGACGTGGTGTGACATTCGGTCCGTGCGTGGTGGGGGTGCGGCGACCCGATAGGCTCACACCATGGCCGGCGTGGACGGGGTGTTGTTCGATATCGAGGGCGTGATCGTGACGTCGTGGGAACCCGTGCCGGGCGCCGCCGAGGTGCTTGCCGGGCTCCGCGAGCGTGGGGTGCATCGGGCCTTCCTGACCAACACCACGTCGCGGACCTGCGCGCAGATCGCCGAGAGCCTCACCGGGCTGGGCATGCCGGTCGAGCCCGCCGAGATCGTGACGGCCGCGTCCCTCACCGCCGAGTACCTGCGCCAGACCTACCCGGACCGGCGCTGCTGGGTGCTCAACCACGGCGACGTGGAGGCGGACCTCGAGGGCATCGTGCGCGACGAGGACGATCCCGAGGTGGTCGTGCTCGGCGGGGCCGGGCCGGAGTTCAGCCACCGCGCCCTCAGCCGCGTCGCCGAGCTCATGCTCGACGGGGTGCCGGTGGTCGCGATGCACCGCGGCTCCACGTGGCAGTCCGCGGACGGCCTGCGCATCGACACCGGCGTGTACCTGCCCGGTCTCGAGGAACTCACCGGGCAGACCGTCGTCGCGGTCGGCAAGCCGTCGATGCGGGGCTTCCTCGCCGCGGCCGAGCTGATGGGCACCGAACCGGACCGGATGGCCGTGGTGGGCGACGATCTCCACGCGGAGGTCATCCCCGGCCAGCGCCTCGGCATGACGGGAATCCTGGTGCGCACCGGCAAGTTTCGGCAGTCGGTGCTCGACCTCGCGGTCGAGCGTCCCGATCGGGTGATCGATTCGGTCGCCGCCCTGCCGGAGCTCCTCGACACGCTGTGACGCCGTCTCGCCCCGGGCGGGTGTGACCGGTACCCTCGCCGCCGGGGGAGTCGCCCCCGTCCGGGCATCCGAGCCCAGCGAGTCCCGGCCCAGCGCAGAGGAGACCTTGTTGTCCATCCGATCCATCCGTGCCGTCTTAGTCCCCCGCCGCCTCCTCCGGGCCGGTGTCGTCGCCGCTCTCGGCGTCGCGTCGGCCGCCCTGCTCGGCGTGGGTACCGCGACGGCGGCGCCGGTGACGTGCGTGTCGCCGCCGTCGGCCAACGAGATCCTGGTCTCCGACGCCGCCAGCTGCGGCGCGACGGCCGCCGAGGGCGGCACGGCCCACTCCTTCGCCTCCGAGAGCGGCACCGCGGTGTCGGCGGCGCAGACGGCCGGCGCGGCCGAGGCCCACGCGACGGGGTTCGGGACCGCCCTGAGCGGCGCCCAGAACGGTGGCCGCTCCTACGCGTACGCCCTCGGCGGCGGACTGAGCCATTCCTCGGCGCAGGGCCCGGTGACGACGGTGTCGGTCGCGGGCTGGGGGTCGGGGGCGACGGCCGATCCGACCGGGGTGACCTGCGTCGGCCCGCAGTCGTTCGCCGTCAACACGGCCACCGGTCAGTGGTGCGCCGTCGGCGTCGGTTCCACGCGTCGCTGAGAACACACCGCAGCGGTCTTGCGCGACGGGGGTGGCGGGTGCTCCAGACCTTGCACTCGCCACCCTCGAGTGCTAAGAATGCTCTTGGCACTCGCAACACGTGAGTGCCAGGTCGGGACGGTGAGGCCGGGAATATCGACACCCCTGGTCGTCCGTCGCGGGCACTGCTTCCGGCCGAAGGCGTACATGGGGCGACCCGACGAGCGGTCGCCCTGCGTGTCACCCCCATATCCGGAGGATCACTTCGCAATGGCCAAGATCATCGCGTTCGACGAAGAGGCCCGTCGCGGCCTCGAGCGGGGCCTGAACAGCCTCGCCGACGCTGTCAAGGTGACGTTGGGGCCCAAGGGTCGCAACGTCGTGCTCGAGAAGAAGTGGGGCGCCCCCACGATCACCAACGATGGTGTGTCCATCGCCAAGGAGATCGAGCTCGAGGACCCGTACGAGAAGATCGGCGCCGAGCTGGTCAAGGAAGTTGCCAAGAAGACGGACGACGTCGCGGGTGACGGCACCACCACCGCCACCGTGCTCGCCCAGGCGCTGGTGCGCGAGGGTCTGCGCAACGTCGCCGCCGGTGCGAACCCCCTCGGCCTCAAGCGCGGCATCGAGAAGGCCGTCGAGGCCGTCACTGCCAAGCTGCTCGACACCGCCAAGGAGGTCGAGACCAAGGAGCAGATCGGCGCCACCGCCGGCATCTCCGCGGGCGACCCCGCGATCGGTGAGCTGATCGCCGAGGCCATCGACAAGGTGGGCAAGGAAGGCGTCATCACCGTCGAGGAGTCCAACACCTTCGGCCTGCAGCTCGAGCTGACCGAGGGCATGCGCTTCGACAAGGGCTACATCTCGCTGTACTTCGCCACCGACGCCGAGCGTCAGGAGGCCGTGCTCGAGGACGCCTACATCCTGCTCGTGTCGGGCAAGATCTCGACCGTCAAGGACCTGCTGCCGCTGCTGGAGAAGGTCATCCAGTCCGGCAAGCCGCTGGCGATCATCGCCGAGGACGTCGAGGGTGAGGCTCTGTCCACCCTGGTCGTCAACAAGATCCGTGGCACCTTCAAGTCGGTCGCCATCAAGGCCCCCGGCTTCGGTGACCGCCGCAAGGCCCAGCTCGCCGACATCGCCATCCTCACCGGTGGCGAGGTCATCAGCGAAGAGGTCGGTCTCTCCCTCGAGACCGCCGGTCTCGAGCTGCTCGGCCGTGCGCGCAAGGTCGTCGTCACCAAGGACGAGACCACCATCGTCGACGGTGCCGGCGACGCCGACGCCATCGCCGGTCGCGTGAACCAGATCCGCGCCGAGATCGAGGCGTCGGACTCGGACTACGACCGCGAGAAGCTGCAGGAGCGTCTGGCCAAGCTGGCCGGCGGCGTTGCGGTCATCAAGGCCGGTGCCGCCACCGAGGTCGAGCTCAAGGAGCGCAAGCACCGCATCGAGGATGCCGTCCGCAACGCCAAGGCTGCGGTCGAGGAGGGCATCGTCGCCGGTGGTGGCGTCGCGCTGCTGCAGGCCGCGCCGGTTCTGGACGACCTGAAGCTCGAGGGTGACGAGGCCACCGGTGCCAACATCGTCAAGGTTGCCCTCGAGGCCCCGCTGAAGCAGATCGCCTTCAACGCCGGCCTCGAGCCCGGCGTCGTCGCCGAGAAGGTCCGCAACCTGCCCGCCGGCCACGGCCTCAACGCCGCCACCGGCGAGTACGAGGACCTGCTGGCTGCCGGCATCAACGACCCGGTCAAGGTCACCCGCTCGGCGCTGCAGAACGCGGCGTCCATCGCGGCCCTGTTCCTGACCACCGAGGCTGTCGTCGCCGACAAGCCGGAGAAGGCCGCCGCTCCCGCCGGCGACCCGACCGGCGGCATGGGTGGCATGGACTTCTGATCCACGCCCGACCGTCTTCGAGGCCCGGTTCCACTTCGGTGGGGCCGGGCCTCGTGGCGTCGAGGGCTCGGCCCGGGCCGAGCGGCGGGGAGCGCAGGCCCCGGCGTGCGCGAAGTTCCGACGGGTGCAGGAATGCCTGCCGCCGCCGGGAAATCGGGGAAATGTTCCGCCGCGCCGAGTGCTGAAGTGCAGTTCGGGGCGGCCGCGCGGCGCTTCCCGGGCGGCCGGGGACGCAATTCTTTTCGTTAAACATTCCGTTTTTCCGCACTCACAATGCGGAAATCTTCGCGTTCCGGAATTTTCCGCTCTGCACCTGCATAAATGCCGCGGAAATGCATCGAGAACAAGGCCGCATTTCCGGGGTGTGAATTGTCTCACGCCCTGAATTCGCCGGCTCGCAGCGCACAATTCGCGGGGCCCGTGCCACACTCGGAATTGTGATCGGGAACGATCCGGTCGCGTGCAGAAGCGGCGGGCCGGAAATTCCGGCCGGTCGAGAAACGCGAGACAAAGGAGTCGGACAATGCTCGGATCCGTTCAGGACATTCTCAACCTCCTGCTGGAGACCTTCGGTGACTTCGCCGACATCCTCGGCACGGGCAGCGCGGAGGCCGGTGAGACCACCCAGCAGGCCGTGAGCTGATCGTCGGCCCGAGAGGGAGTCGGAGGGTTTCCCTTCTCGAGCTGCCTCGATCCACAGCACTCGGCCGCAGCGGCACACGTCGTCGCTGCGGCCGAGTGCTGTCCGGGGTTTCCGGTGTGACCGGCCCGTTCCTATCGAGGGGTGATTTTTCCGATTTCTGCGTTCTCGACTCGTGACATGTTGTAACAATGGCGTCGCGGTCGCAGTTCCAGGCCGCGCATCCGTGACACCGACGAAATCAAGGAGGAGTCGCCATGGGGTCTCTCGCGGACATCATCGGTTGGGTACTCGAGAATTTCGATCTGCTGGAGGTTCTGGACTCGCTGAGCGCCGGCGACGACTAGCAGCCACCCACCACCTGGACGGAGAAGATCATGATCGGCAGCCTGCTCGACCTCATCACGCCCATCCTCGAACTGATCGCCGACCTCGGCTCCGGCAGCACGGACTAGTCCCGGGCCCGAGACCGCAGTCGAATCGCAGCCGCAGCCGCAGGATCTCCTGCCGCTGTGGCTGCGGTCGTGAGGTGTCCGGCCGGTTCACACCGCCACGGCCGCGGCGACCGCACGCTTCGCCAGCCGCGCCGCGATCGCGGCACACACCAGCAGCTGGATCTGGTGGAACAACATGAGCGGTAGGACGATCAGCCCGATCGGCTGGCCCGGGAACAGCACCGTCGCCATCGGCAGGCCCGTGGCGAGCGACTTCGTCGAGCCGCAGAACAGGATCGTCGCGCGGTCCTCGTAGGAGAAGCCCAGGCGCGGTGCGCCGAACCACGTGATCGCCAGGACCAGCGCGAGCAGCACGAGGCACACGCCCACGAGGGCGAGCAGCCGCGCGGGCGACAGGCTCGACCAGATGCCCTCGTTCATGCCGCGGCTGAACGCGACGTACACGACGAGCAGGATCGAACCGCGGTCGACGATCTTCAGCGGCCTGCCGTGGGCCTTGACCCACCCGCCGATCCAGCGGCGCACGAGCTGGCCCGCGAGGAACGGAACCAGCAGCATGAGCACGATGTCGAGCACCGCAGAGGCGCTGAACGTCACGCCCTGCGTGGTCATCGTCAGCGCGACGAGCAGCGGCGTGACGAAGATGCCGAGCAGGCTCGACGCGCTGGCGGAGACGACCGCCCCCGGGATGTTGCCCCGGGCCACCGAGACCAGCGCGATCGACGACTGCACCGTCGAGGGCAGCAGGCACAGGTAGAGGACGCCGAGATACAACGGCTCGGTCAGGACCGCCGGCACGAGGACCTTCGTCGCCAGACCGAGCAGCGGGAACACCGCGAACGTGGTGGCGAGGATCGTCAGGTGCAGGCGCCAGTGCTTGAGGCCTTCGAGGGCCTCGTGCGTGGACAGGCGAGCTCCGTAGAGGAAGAACAGCAGGCCGATGGCGATCTTCGAGGCCCACGTGACGGCGGTCAGGGCCGTGCCCTCGGCCGGCAGCAGCGCCGCGATCGCGACGGTGGCGAGGATGCCGACGAGGAAGGGGTCGAGGCGTCCGAGCACGGGGATCCTGGAGAACATGAGTCGACGCTAGGCCACCGCACGCCCATCCAGGAAACCGATCACCGCGATTACTGTCATCACGAATCGTGATTGAATACCGTGGTGTTCGATCCCGTCCACCTGCGCAGCTTCCTGGCCGTGGAACGCGCCCGCAGCTTCACGCTCGCCGCGCGACGGCTCGGCCTGCGCCAGTCCACGGTCAGTCAGCACGTCGGCAAGCTCGAGCAGGCCGCCGGCCGCCGGCTGTTCCTGCGGGACACGCACGCGGTCGATCTCACCGCCGACGGCGCAGCCATGCTGGGCTTCGCCCGGGACATCCTCGATCGGCACGACGCGGCCCGGCGGTACTTCTCGGAGTCGCCGATCAGCGGGCGGCTGCGCTTCGGGGCCTCGGAGGACCTGGTGCTGCACGAACTGCCCGCCATCCTCGCGGAGTTCCGGCGCAGTCATCCGCGGGTGGATTTCGAGCTCACCGTCGCGCTGAGCGAGGACCTGCATCGGCGCCTCGACGACGGGGACCTCGACCTGGTCTTCGGCAAGCGCCGGCCGGGGGAACGACACGGGGAGCTGATCTTCCGGGACCGGCTGGTGTTCCACGCCGCACCGGACTTCGTGGTCGAGCCCGACGGGCCGATCCCGCTGGTGACGTATCCGCCGCCGGCGCTGACCCGCGAGATCGCCCTCGACACGCTCCGGCGCGCCGGACTCGGGGCGCGCATCACCTGCACCACCGACAGCCTCAACGGCCTGCGCGCAGCCGTCCTCGCCGGGCTCGGCGTCGTGCTCCACGCTGCCCGGCTGCCGCCGGCGGGGCTCGTTCCCGTGCGCGCGGGACGACTGCCCGACGCGGGGGAGGTCGAGTTCGTGCTGCTGTCGCGGCGTTCGGTCCTCAACGAACCCGAGCGGGCACTGCGTGCCGTGATCCTCGCGAACGCCGACCGGCTCGGCCGGGACGGCTGACCGTCGTTGTGCGCGGCGTGCGCCCGTTCCGGCCGGCGGAGCGGGCGCACGCCGCGGGGGAGAGCGGTGAGCTCGTCCCTCTCACTCGGGCAGCAGCATCCACAGCGCCAGGTAGACCAGCGCCGCACCGCCTCCGGTGACGAACGCGGCGACCACCACACCGGCGCGGACGAGGTTGACGTCGATGCCGAAGTATTCGGCGAGACCGCCGCACACGCCACCGAGCATGCGCTGCGAGCGGGAACGGGCGAAGGGACGGGGACCGGGGGTGCTGTTCTCGAATGTCATGCGACAAGCGTGCCGCCGCGGGCCTGCCGGCCACATCGGGTGACGCCCCGATTCCTACCCTGATCTTTCGTCTCGGGGTTCGTCCTCAGCGGCGCTTGGCGAGCGTCTTCTTGAAGATCACCAGGGGCAGCAGCATCCGGGCGATCAGCGCGACGGCCCACACGATCACCGTCGCGAGGATCCAGGTCGCCGCGCCCCGGATCTGCAGGCCGTCGCTGACGAGCGAGGTGACGATCAGCGCCACCAGCGTCGAGATGAGCGCGCTGCTGCCCAGGAGCGCAGGGGTCTTGGTCACCGCCAGCTGACGCAGCAGGGGGTCGACGAGCATCGCGGCCACGGTGAACAGGACGACGGCGATGACGAAGGCGACGCCGTCGAGCGTCATGCCGGGCAGGACCCAGGCACCGACGAGCAGCGCCAGAGCGTTGGCGAGCAGTGCGACGACCGCGGACGCGAGCAGACGGACCATGCCAGGAGACTAGTCCCCACCGGCCGGGAGGGTGAACCGACAAGCCGACGAGGCGGGCCGGAATCCCGGCCCGCCTCGAGGCGCCGGATCGTCGGCGCGGCGCGAGAACTCGTCAGATGCAGACCACCGCCAGGCCCACGCCCCGCCAGACCTGCGTCTCGACGCGCTCGAACTCGTCCTTGTCGTGGTTGTACCGCATGTCGATCTCGGTGCGGTAGCCCCTGTCGCGCTGTTCGGTGACGTGGCAGTCGCCGGATGCCGTGCCGGCGCGGTTGACCACGCCGTACGGCACGCCCTGTGCCTCGAGCGCGGCCCGGGCGCTGTGTTCGCTCATGCCGACCACGTTCGGAGCCGGCTGGGCCGCCGCCGCGGTCCCGGCGCCCAGCAACACCGCGGTCCCGGCGCCCAGCAACACCGACGCGGCCGCCGCGCACACGGCCGCGGTGACGGAGGTGCGCAGCAAACCCCTTCCACGGCGGGATCTTTCGGGAACGGAGTGGGAACTGCTCGTGGTGGATGTCATGCCTTTCAGCGTGCCGACCGGCGGGCCGGCTCCACATCGGGTGACGCCCCGATCCCTACCCTGATCTTTCGTCTCGGGGTTCGCGCGCCGTGTGCTCCGTAGGATCTGTGCATGGCCGGACCGACGCGTGTGGCGCTCGCCCTGGGCAGCGGGGGTGCCCGCGGCTACGCCCACATCGGCGTGATCGAGGTGCTCGAGGAACGCGGCTTCGACATCACCGGGGTGGCGGGCTCGTCCATGGGCGCGCTCGTCGGCGGGCTGTACGCGGCGGGCAAGCTCGACGACTACACCCGCTGGGCGACGTCGTTGACCCAGCTCGACGTGCTGCGCCTGCTCGACGTGTCACTGTCCGCGCCGGGCGCCATCCACGCCGAGAAGATCCTCGACAAGGTGCGCGAGATCCTCGGCGACACCCCCATCGAGGGGCTGCGGATCCCGTATACGGCGGTCGCGACGGACCTGGCCGCCGGCCGGTCCGTGTGGTTCCAGCGCGGCCCCGTCGACGTGGCGATCCGCGCCTCCATCGCGATCCCCGGCGTGATCACCCCGTACGTGCTCAACGGGCGGGTGCTCGCGGACGGCGGAATCCTCGATCCGCTGCCACTCGCCCCGATCCTCGCCGCCGGTGCCGACGTCACCATCGGTGTCAGCCTCGGGGCGGAGGAGCGCGACGTCGAGGGCGGCGCCCCGGCCCACGCGAGTGCGGAGCCGCGACCGGTCGACGAGTGGATCGGCCGCTTCCGCCGCAGCGCCGCGCAACTGCTCGAGCGCGACGTCGTCCGCTCGGTGGTCGGTCGCTTCGGCAGCGGGCAGGTGGCACGCAGCGATGCCGTGGAGGACGTGGCGCCCGAGGAGACCGAGGTCGTCGACGATCCGGTACCGGTCCCGAAGCTCAGCCGCTTCGAGGTGATGAACCGTTCGCTCGACCTGATGCAGTCGGCCCTCGCCCGGTATCAGCTCGCCGGGTACCCGCCGGACGTGCTCATCCGCGTCCCTCGCAAGTCGGGACGCAGCCTCGACTTCCACCGTGCGGCCGAGATGATCGCGCTCGGCCGCAGCCTCACGGAGTCCGCCCTCGACGCCGCGGGGCTCGGCGTCGCGCCGGTCCCCGAACCGGCTGACCCGGACACCGGAACCGCCTAGGCTGAGCCGGTGGAGACCGTACCGATCCAGCTGCCGGGCGGCACGACGACGCCGGTCCGCCTGTTTCCCGGTCCGGAACACCCGGCCCGCATCGACGCGCCACGGCCCGTGGTGGTGATCCTGCCCGGCCTCGGCATCCCGGCGGGCTACTACGAGCCCGTCGCCGAGGCGCTCACCGGGCACGGGTTCGACGCCGCGCTCTGCGAGCTGCCCGGGCAGGGCGACAGCCGCCCCCGTCCCGGACCCGACAGCGACTACGGCTACCAGGAACTGGTGGCCGTCGACCTGCCGGCGATGTTCGAGGTGGTGCACGAACGGTTCCTCGACTCCACCCCGTACCTCCTGGGGCATTCGATGGGCGGTCAGCTCGGGGTGCTCTATGCCTCCCGCAATCCCGGACGCCTCGGCGGGCTGATCCTCGTCGCCGCGGGCACCCCCTACTACCGTCACCACGCGGGCATCCGCGGGCCGGGTCTGCTCCTCGGGTCCGCGGCGATGTCGATCACCGCGAGCGTGGCCGGGTTCTGGCCCGGCGATCGGCTCGACGTCGCCGGTTTCGGCCGCCAGTCCCGGCTGCTCATCTCGGACTGGGCGCGCCTGGCCCGCAGCGGACGTTTCGAGCCCCGCGGCGCCGACGTCGACTACGAGCAGCGGCTGGCCGAGCTGAGCCTGCCGGTCCTGTCCGTCACCGTCGAGGGCGACGACATGACGCCCGTCCCCGCCGCCCGGCACCTGCTCGAGAAGATGCCCGCCGCGGACGTGACGACGTGGCACCAGTCCCGGCCGCTGGGGCACAACGGGTGGATCCGCGACAACGCGGACACCGTCGACCGCATCTCCGCCTGGTTGAAGGACCGGTGAGCGCGGCCTCCTACCGGGACAGCATGCGCTCGAGGAACGTGAACGTCAGTGCCGCCTTGAACGCGGCCTGGGCGTTGTCCGCGGCACCGCCGTGCCCGCCCTCGATGTTCTCGTAGTACCAGACCTCGTGCCCCTGTTCCTCGAGCCGGGCCACCATCTTCCGGGCGTGACCGGGATGCACCCGGTCGTCCCGGGTCGAGGTGGTGATCAGGATCGGCGGGTACGCCGCGTCCGGGTCGGTGTTCTGGTACGGCGAGTACTCGCGCAGGAAGGCCCACTCGTCGGGGTCGTCGGGGTCGCCGTACTCGGCCATCCACGACGCCCCGGCGAGCAGCAGGTGATACCGCTTCATGTCCAGCAGCGGCACCTGGCACACGATCGTCCCGAACAGTTCGGGGTAGCGGGTGAGCATCACGCCCATGAGCAGACCGCCGTTGCTGCCACCCTGGATGCCGAGCCGGTCGGCGGTGGTGATGCCGCGCGCGACCAGATCCCGCGCCACCGCGGCGAAGTCCTCGAACACCCGGGGCCGGTTCTCCTTCAGCGCCTGGGTGTGCCACTGCGGCCCGTACTCTCCGCCGCCGCGGATGTTGGCGATCACGTAGGTGTACCCGCGTTCGAGCCACGCCAGGCCCACGCCGCCGCTGTACGCCGGCACCATCGAGTTCTCGAATCCGCCGTAGCCGTACAGCAGGGTCGGCGCCGGGGACGAGGTGTTGCGGCCCACCACGAAGTACGGAACCTGGGTTCCGTCGTCCGAGGTGGCGAAATACTGTGTGACGGTCACGTTCTCGGCGTCGAAGAACGCCGGGGCCTGCTTGATCGACTCCAGCGGGCTGCCGACCGTGCCGGACAGCAGCGTCGCGGGCACGGTGAAACCGCTGGAGTTGAGGAAGAATTCGTCGCTCTCGAGCGGGTCGACGTCGATCACGGAGGTGGAGGTCGCGGCCGGCACGTCCTCGAGGGGCCGATCGGTCCACCCGTCCGCTCCCGGGGTGAGCATCCGCACCTCGGTCTGCACGTCGCGCAGCGCGACCACCAGCAGGTGGTTCCGCGTCCAGGCGTACTGTTCCAGCGAGGTGTGCGCGTCCGGGGCGAACAGCACCGTCATCTCGCGCGACCCGGCCAGGAACTCGGGGTAGTTCGCGGCCAGCAGGGTGCCCGCCGGATGTCCGAGCCACGGCGACCGGGTCCTGATCAGCAGGTGGTCGCGGTACACGGAGACCTTCGCGTCGTCCGGGGCCTCGATCCGGACGAGCTCCCCGTCGGGCCGCAACTCGAAACGGTGCGACGTGTAGAAGTCGATCGCGCGCTCGACGAAACTGCGCTCGAAGCCGGGGGTGCGGTCGTACCAGGCGGAGACGGCGACGTCGGACTTGTCGCCCTCGTACACCGTTTCGGCCGCGGACAGCGGGGTACCGCGGCGCCAGCGCTTGGCCAGGCGCGGATATCCGGAGTCGGTGAGCGAGCCGTCGCCGAAATCGGTGCCGACGTACACGGTGTCCGCATCGATCCAGCCGATGTCGGTCTTCGCCTCCGGCACCGTGAAACTGTCCGGCCCGTCGACGAACTTCCTTGATTCCACATCGAACTCGCGGATCACGGTGGCGTCGGCGCCGCCGCGCGACAGGCCGATCAGGGCCCGGGACTGGTCGGGCCGCAGCACCTGCGCGCCCGACCACACCCAGTTCTCGCCCTCCGCCTCGGCGACCGCATCGAGGTCGACCAGCACGTCCCAGTCCGGGGCGTCGCGCAGGTACTGCTCCATGGTGGTGCGCCGCCACAGACCGCGCACGTGCCGAGCGTCGCGCCAGTAGTTGTACAGGTACTCGCCCCGACGCCGCGCGTACGGAATGCGCGCGTCGGTGTCGAGGACCTCCCGGATCCGGGACTGCAGCGTCTCGAACGCCTCGGTGCGGGTGTACTCGTCGACGGTGCGGTCGTTGTGCGCGCGCACCCACCCGAGTTGCTCGTCGCCGGTGACGTCCTCGAGCCAGAGGTACGGGTCGTTCGTGTCGTCGGTCATCTGGTGTTCGGCGCGGATACTCCCTCGTGCACGGGGGAGAGAAGGCGCCGTCCTCCTCTCGAGGGGTGTGAGGGTGTCGGGGAAACCTGTCGGTGGGTCCGGTTGGCGTGCCCGGTATGGGGGTCGAGGTGGTGCGCTACAACTACCGGTTGCGGCCGGGCAGTATCGCCGAACATGCACTGATGCAGGAGTGGCATCGTTGCCGATTCCTGTGGAACGAGGCGGTGCACCAACACAAGGCCGGTGGCAGGCCTACGCTCGGGAAGCAGGCCAAGCAGTTGACCGAAGCGCGGAAACGCTCGTCGTGGTTGCGGGACGGTTCCCAGGTGGCGCAGCAGCAGACGCTGCGAACCTACGCACAAGCGTTGGAGGCATCCTTCACGGTGCAAGGGCGTGGCCGCCCCAGAGACAAGTCGCGGAAGACGACGTCGCCGTCGCTCGAGTACACCCGGCGCGGCTTCCGGATCCGGGACGGGCGGTTGGTGCTCGCCAAGGGTGTCAGCATCCCGGTGGTGTGGTCGCGGGAGTTGCCGTCGGAGCCGTCGAGTGTGCGCATCACCCGCGATTCGTTGGGGCACTGATACGCCTCGTTCGTGGTGACCCGCGAGGTGGAACCGGCACCGGGAGCCCCGGGCGGTTCCGGGATCGGTGTGGATTGGGGTGTGGCCCGGACCGCGACGACCACCGACGAGAGATTCGACCTGTCCTACGGTGGGCATCGGAAACGCTGCGCGGCGGAGCCGGCGAAAGCCCAACGGAAGACGGCGCGCCGCCGCGGGAAGGGCCACCCGCCGTCGAAGGGCTACCGGCGCGCCCGCACACACGCGGCGAAGATCGTGACGAAGGCCGCGCGCCGGAACCGGCACGAGGCGCGGGTGTGGGCGAAACGTGTGGTCGACAACCATGAGTTGATTGCGGTGGAGGATTTCCGGCCGCGGTTTCCGGCGAGGTCGACGATGGCTCGTCAGGCCGCGGACGCGGCGATCGGGTCGGCGAAACGGGAGTTGATCGAGCGGGGCAGGCGGGCCGGCCGGAAGGTGGTGATGGTGCGACCCGCGTACACGACCATGACGTGTTCGAGGTGTTTCGCGAGAACCAAGCAGCGTCTCGAACTCGCAGAACGGATCTTCCGGTGCCAGGGCTGCGGCTATATCGCATGCCGGGACCGGAACGCTGCCAGAGTGGTTCCGGCTGTGGCGGAGCGTGGCCACACCGGTGTCGACGACGTCGGTCAATCGGATCACCTCCTTCGGGTCGGTGCTGCGGTTGCGGTCTGAGCTGGGAATCTCCTGCCTTCAGGCAGGAGAGGCGTTGAGGGCAATTGTTACCCATCCGGCCCCGGGCGACCCGGTGGGGACCGCGGCGCGCGACGCAAACGCCGCACCCGCCACACTGGCGGCATGCAGCTCCACCCCTCCGACGCCCAGCGGGACTGGCTCGACGACCGCGTCCGCAGCGACCAGTTCCTGCTGTTCTGCTTCGAGGGGCCGGCCGGCGACCCCGACCGTCTGGTAGCGGAGCTGCGGCGACGGGCGTCGGCCGTCGCCGAGCTGCGGCTGCACGCCGTGGCGGTGCCGGGCGATCTGGACTATCCGTACTGGGCGACCGGGCCCGTCGGCGCCGACCGGTTCGTCGTGCACCGGCTGCCGGATCCGTCCTGGCCGGGCGTGCAGGAGGCCCTCGGTGAGCTGCTCACCGGCCGGCTCGACATCCGGGCCTCGCCGTGGCGGCTGCACCTGTTGCCCGGCGTGACGGGGGCACCGCGTTGCGCCGCGGCCGCAACCGTTGTCGTGCTGCA
Source organism: Rhodococcus sp. YH1 (assembly GCF_009939605.1). Lineage (NCBI taxonomy): Bacteria > Bacillati > Actinomycetota > Actinomycetes > Mycobacteriales > Nocardiaceae > Rhodococcus > Rhodococcus sp. YH1. Next base: position 33,627 of record NZ_WVTE01000185.1, read on the forward strand.
GGTTTCGCACGCCTTCGCGGACGGGACCCGCGCGTCCGCCCTGGCCCGGGCGTTGCTGTCCGGCACCGCCCCCGCCGGCGACGGGGCCCCGGCCGGGCCGGAGGCGCCGGCGGTGCCGGTGATGCTGCTGCGGGCCGCGGCCCGGGTGCCGCTCCAGCTGGGCTCGCTGCTGGTGACGGGGGCACGCGCGGGTCGCGCCGAACGGGAACTGGCCGATCCGGCCGTCCCGCCGCCGGCCCCGGGCTGCCCGCCGAGCGCCGTGAACACCGATCCCGGCCCGCGGCGTGCCGTGCGGACGATCGTGTGCCCGGCGACGGACCTGCGCACGGTGGGGACCGTGACCGTCGGTGCGCTGACCGCGATCGGGTCCGCGCTCGCCGAGTTCCTCGGCGACTTCCCGGCCGACCGGCTCGGCGCGGAGGTGCCCGTCTCCCTCGCCGGAAACGGGTTGTCGCGCAATGCCTACCGCAGCACCGGCGTCCGGCTGTTCGCGCACGTGCGCGATCCCCGTGAACGCGCCGCGGCCATCGCGGACGACCTGGCGCAGCGGCGGCGACGGATCACGCATCCGGCCATGGATCTGCGGGATCGTCCGCTCGCGCACGTCCCGGCCCCACTGCTGCGGTTCGGGCTCGCCCGCGCCGACTTCGGCGCGGTGCCGCGGACCGTCACCGGCACTACGGTCGTGTCGAGCGTGTACCGCGGCGCGGGCGATCTGGTGCTCGGTGGCGCCGTCGTGCGCTTCACCGCCGGGTTCCCGGGCCTGTCGCCCGTCATGGGACTGACCCACGGCGTGCACGGGATCGGCGACGTGGTCACGCTGTCGGTCACGACCAGTCCGCAGGTGCTCGAGCCCGGGGAACTGGACCGGTACGAGACCGTGCTGCGTGCCGCCGTCGCGCAGGTGGCGCGCGCGTAGGGAAGGTGTGCCCGAACCGCCCCGGGCGCTGTCGAGCAACTGCTTGGTTCGGGACGGTTGCGACTGTAGCGTGCCGGTCGGAACCGGATCGACGAGGGAGTGACGATGGGTGTGTATGCGGTGACCGGTGCGGCGTCGGGGATGGGCCGGGCCGCCGCGGATCGGCTGCGGGCAGCCGGTCACACGGTGATCGGGATCGACCTGAAGGAGGGCGACGTCGTCGCCGACCTCTCGACCCCGGCGGGACGTTCCGACGCGGTGCGGCAGACCCTCGAGCGGGCCGGGAACCGGCTCGACGGTGCGGTCCTCGCCGCGGGCCTCGGTCCGGTGCCCGGCATGGAACAGGCCATCGCCCAGGTCAACGTCCGGGGCGTGATCGAGCTGCTCGAGGGGTGGCGGCCGGCGCTCGCCGCGACCGGCAACAGCAAGGTCGTCGTGTTCGGGTCGAATTCGACGACCACCACCCCGGCCGTCCCGATGTCGGCGGTGCGGGCGTTTCTCGCGGGCGACCTGGAGAAGGGCGTGCGGCGGGCGGGCCGGATCCGGCCGGCGGCCGCCCCGTTCACCTACGCCGCGTCGAAGATCGCCGTCACCCACTGGGCACGCCGGAATGCGGTGACCCCGGACTGGGCGGGGTCGGGGATCCGGCTGAACGTCCTCGCGCCGGGCGCGGTGGCGACGCCGTTGCTCGAGACTCAGCTCGCGAGCCCGGAAGGTAAGCGGGTCAGGAGTTTTCCGGTTCCGATCGGCGGGTTCGGTGATCCGGACCGGATCGCCGAGTGGGTGGAGTTCATGCTCTCGCCGGCCGCGGACTTCCTCGTGGGCTCCGTCGTGGTGGTCGACGGCGGCAGCGAGGCGTGGTTCCGTGCCGTCGACTGGCCGCGACCGGTGCCGGTGCGGAAGGTGCTGCGGTACGTGCGGCGGATGCGGAGCTTCCGCCGCTGAGGAAGTGCTTGCGCCCGAGGGGGCGGTTGTCGCGGGCGGCTCTCGATGTTCGTCGCGGCAGCGTCCCCCCTCGCCCGCGGCAGCGTCCCCCCTCGCCCGCGTCAGCGTCCCCCCTCGCCCGCGGCAGCGTCCCCCCTCGCCCGCGGCAGCGTCCCCTCGGCCTCGGTGATCACCCGCTCGACGCCGTGCGCCTGCCCGATTCGTGCCTCATGTCGGGGCTACCGGCAAGTAACCGGACCATCCGCAGACACGCCGGAGCGGCAGGTCTACCCTGTTTGTTCGTGACCTCACACTATGACGTCGTTGTCCTCGGAGCCGGTCCCGGTGGGTACGTCGCTGCTATCCGCGCGGCACAGCTGGGACTGAGTACCGCCATCATCGAGAAGAAGTACTGGGGTGGTGTCTGCCTGAACGTGGGCTGCATTCCCTCCAAGGCGCTTCTCCGCAATGCCGAACTGGCGCATCTCTTCACGAAAGAGGCCAAGACGTTCGGCATGTCCGGGGACGTGTCCTTCGACTTCGGCGCCGCCGTGGACCGCAGCCGCAAGGTCGCGGACGGCCGCGTCAAGGGCGTGCACTTCCTGATGAAGAAGAACAAGATCACCGAATACGACGGTGCGGGTTCCTTCGTCGATGCCAACACCATCTCCGTCGAGCTCAACAAGGGCGGGACCGAGACGGTGACCTTCGACAACGCGATCATCGCGACCGGTTCGGTCACCAAGCTGCTGCCCGGCACCGAGCTGAGCAAGAACGTGGTCACCTACGAGGAGCAGATCCTCACCCGTGAGCTGCCGGGCTCGATTCTCATCGTCGGTGCCGGCGCCATCGGTATGGAGTTCGGCTACGTGCTGGCCAACTACGGCGTGGACGTCACCATCGTCGAGTTCCTCGACCGTGCGCTGCCCAACGAGGACGCCGACATCTCCAAGGAGATCGCGAAGGCGTACAAGAAGCTCGGCGTGAAGATCATGACCGGTGCCGCGGTGCAGTCCATCGACGACGACGGCAACAAGGTGACCGTCGCGATCAAGGACAACAAGTCCGGCAACGTCGAGTCCGTCGTCGTCGACAAGGTCATGCAGTCGGTCGGGTTCGCCCCGCGCGTGGAGGGCTTCGGCCTCGAGAACACCGGTGTCGCCCTCACCGACCGCGGCGCCATCGCCATCGACGACGTGATGCGCACGAACGTGCCGCACATCTACGCCATCGGTGACGTCACCGCCAAGCTCATGCTGGCGCACGTCGCCGAGGCGATGGGCGTGGTCGCGGCCGAGACCATCGGCGGCGCCGAGACCCTCACCTTCGACGACTACCGGATGATGCCGCGCGCGACGTTCTGCCAGCCGCAGGTCGCCAGCTTCGGCCTGACCGAGGAGCAGGCGCGCGACGAGGGTTACGACGTCAAGGTCGCGACCTTCCCCTTCACCGCGAACGGCAAGGCCCACGGCCTCGGCGACCCCAACGGCTTCGTCAAGCTGATCGCCGACAACAAGCACGGGGAACTGCTCGGCGGCCACCTGATCGGCCCCGACGTCTCCGAACTTCTGCCCGAGCTGACCCTCGCGCAGAAGTGGGACCTGACGGTCAACGAACTGGCCCGCAACGTCCACACCCACCCGACGCTGAGCGAGGCGCTGCAGGAGGCCATCCACGGCCTCGCAGGGCACATGATCAACTTCTGATCCCAGCGCGTCGAAGATCCTCCGCACGGGCAGATCCCCGTTCGGATGTACCGGCCTCAGCCCGTGGCGACCGAAACGTCGCCGCGGGCTGTCGTCGTCTTCGGAGACGAAACCTGATTCGATACCCGTGACGCGGGGTACCTTCCCCCCATGGCGGAACGCGGCGCGCGACCCGAGGTACATCCGATTCGCAGGATGATGTTGCGTGCCGTGCGCCACCTGTTCACCCCCCTTCGTCCCGACGACTACCTCGAGATGATCAATCCCCTGTGGACCACCAGGGAGCTGCGGGGCCGGGTCGAGCGGGTGGTGCCCGAAGGTTCCCGTGCGGCGTCCGTGCTGATCCGTCCCGCGTACGAGTGGCGGGGGCACCGTCCCGGCCAGTACGTGCGGCTGGGGGTGATCATCGACGGCGTCTACCACTGGCGCGCCTATTCGCTGACCTCCGATCCCGACCCCGAGGACGGGCTGATCAGCGTCACCCCGAAGGTCGTCGAGTCCGGCGTGGTCTCGCCGCACCTGGTGCGCCGGATCCGGCCCGGCGACGTGGTGCGGCTCGGCGAGGTCGAGGGTGTGTTCACCCTGCCCGATCCGCTGCCGGGGAAGATGCTGTTCGTCAGTGCCGGTAGCGGTATCACGCCGATCATGAGCATGCTGCGCAGCCTGGACCACCGCGACGCCCTCGACGACGTCGTCCTGGTGCACTCGGCCCGTACCGCCGACGAGGTCATCTTCGCGCCCGTGCTGCATGACCTCGATGCGCGTCGTCCCGGGTTCCGCCTGGTGCTGCGGCTCACCGCGGAGCAGGGCCGCATGACGCCGGCCGATCTGGACGAGCTGTGCCCCGACTGGCGGGAGCGGGAGGCGTTCTGCTCCGGACCCGGCGAGATGCTCGATGCGTTCGTCGAGCACTGGAACGAGCACGGTGATCCGAAAAAACTCCACATGGAGCGTTTCCAGCCGATCATCGGCGGGAATGCGGGGTCGGGTGAGGGCGGCACGGTTCACTTCCTCGACAGCGAGGCCGACGTCGAATGCGACGGCGGCACGCCGATCCTGGTGGCGGGCGAGAAGGCCGGCCTGCAGCTTCCGTACGGATGCCGGATCGGAATCTGCCATACCTGCGTGGGCACCCTGCGGTCGGGCAGGGTGCGGGACCTGCGCACGGACGAGGTCGCCGAACCCGTCGGCGCCGCGGTCCGCACATGCATCCACACCGCCGAAGGCGACATCGAAATCGAGCTGTGAACGAAAGGAACGCGAGATGACGACGGAGATCGAAAGTCCGCTCGCGCATCTGAGCGAGGAAACGCTCGAGGCGTTGGCGAAGGAGTTCGACGCCATCCACGACCGGGTCTACGCCGACCTGGGGGAGCGCGACCGCCGCTACATCAAGACGGTGATCGCGACGCAGCGACAGCTCGCCGTCGCCGGCCGTGCCCTGCTGCTCGGGTCGGCGTCCAAGCCGGCGTGGGTCGCGGGCACCGCATGCCTCGGCATGGCCAAGATCCTCGAGAACATGGAGATCGGCCACAACGTCATGCACGGGCAGTGGGACTGGATGAACGATCCGGACATCCACTCGTCGGTGTGGGACTGGGACACCGCGTCGACCGCGGCGGGCTGGAAACACTCGCACAACTACATTCACCACACCTTCACCAACATCCGCGGCAAGGACAAGGATCTCGGGTACGAGATCATGCGGATCGACCCGCACCAGAAGTGGCATCCGGTCTACCTTGCGCAGCCGTTCTACAACGTGCTGCTCATGGCGTTCTTCGAGTGGGGCGTGGCGCTGCACGACCTGGATCTCGATGCGCTGTGGGCGGGGGAGAAGACCCCGGCGCAGGTGCTCGGCGAACTGAAGGGCATCGCAGGCAAGGCGCGGCGGCAATTCGTCAAGGACTACGTGGGCTGGCCCCTGGTCTCCGCCGGCGCGTTCGCCGCCGTGCAGCTGCTGTCGGGCGGCCGGATTCCGCAGCCGGCCAACTCCCGGATCGGGCGCCGGCTGCGCGGACTCGGCCGCCTCGGGGGTGGCCGCGCGGCCGGCCGCCGGGCCGACCTCGTCGCCGACGTGCTCGACAAGGTCCTGCCGGGCGTGGAGAAGACGTTCCTCGCCACCCTGGCGGCGGACTTCACCGCCAACATCATCCGCAACGTGTGGTCGCACGCGATCATCTTCTGCGGCCACTTCCCGGACCAGACGTACACCTTCAGCCGGAAGGAGGTCGAGAACGAGAGCCGCGGCGGATGGTACGTCCGCCAGCTGGTCGGTGCGGCCAACATCGAGGGCAGTCCGCTGTTCCACGTGATCAGCGGGAACCTCGGCTACCAGGTCGAACACCACCTCTACCCCGACATGCCGAGCACCCGGTACTCCGAGGTAGCGCCCGAGGTGAAGGACATCTGCGAGCGGTACGGACTGCCGTACAACACCGGGCCCCTGTCCAGGCAGTGGGGCACCGTGCACCGGACGATCCTGCGCCTCGCGTTCCCCGGCGGCAAGCCGCGGCCGAAGCCCGGTCCGTATCGCAGCGCGGACGATCCGTCGTCACGGAAGCCGGCGACGAGCGAGGCCGCCCGGTTCCGCAGCCGACTGCCCGCGGACCATCCCGCAGCAGGCCCGGAGCACGAGCACGGTGGTGTGGAGGTCGAACCGCCGCCGCGCTGACGATCGTTGCTACGGCCGATGGGTTCGGTCGTACTCTGCTTGTGCCGCAAGCACTTCCGGCATGCTCGACTCGAGTACCCCGATGAGGGCGCGCAGGTGCTCGGCGACCTGCGCGCCGAGCGGCGTGAGGCTGTACTCGACCTTGGGCGGAATGGTCGTTTCCACCCGCCGGTGGACGAGGCCGTCGCGCTCGAGCTGCTGCAGCGTCTGGGACAGCATGCGCTCGCTCACCCCGTCGACGTGGCGGCGCAGTTCACCGAACCGGTGCGGGCCCTCGCCCAGGGCGGCCAGGGCGAGCACGCCCCAGCGGCCGGTCGCGTTCTGCAGGACCTGCCGGGACGTGCACGCGCGGGCGAACACGTTCGCTTCGAGTGCGGGATCCGTCGTCACGCCCCCCAGCGTACATGTGCGAACACTTCGTGGCGTACTTACTTGATGGGTTGCACTTACGATTAGTAAGTGGTTTGATGGCGGTGTTCCCGACTTCCGTTCTCGAGGAGATCTCATGACCATCGCCGTCACCGGTGCCACCGGCCACCTCGGCCACCACGTCGTCACCGCCCTGCTCGACCGCGGTGCCGAGCCGTCCGACGTCGTCGCGATCGTCCGCGACGCCGCGAAGGCTGCCGACCTCGCCGCCCGGGGCGTGCAGGTGCGCGTCGCCGACTACGGCGACCGGGACGCACTCGTCGCCGCCCTGGCCGGCGTCGACAAGCTCCTGCTGATCTCCGGAAGCGAGGTCGGCCGGCGGATTGCGCAGCACACCAACGTCATCGAGGCCGCGAAGGCCGCAGGGGCCGGCCTCGTAGCCTACACCAGCGTCCTCGACGCGCAGCGCAGCCCCCTGGCCCTGGCCGCCGAGCACAAGACCACCGAGGACCTGCTCGCCGCCTCCGGCCTGGACGTCGTGCTGCTGCGCAACGGCTGGTACTGGGAGAACTATGCCGCCGCTGTCGACACGGCGAAGGCGACCGGCGCCCTGTTCGGCGCCGCCGGCACCGGCCGCGTCGCCGGTGCCGCCCGCAAGGACTACGCGGAGGCCGCCGCCGCCGTGCTGCTCGCCGACGACCAGGCCGGCCGGATCTACGAGCTCGGCGGCGACGAGCGCCTCACCTACGTGGAACTCGCCGACGTCCTGTCCGGGATCGTCGGCGCGCCCGTCGCCTACAAGGACCTGCCCCGGGACGAGTACACGAAGGTCCTCGAGAGCGCCGGGGTGCCCGCTCCGATGGCCGCTATCCTCGCGGACTCCGACGCGGGCATCGCCGTCGGCGCCCTCGACACCGACAGCGGCGACCTGCAGCGACTCATCGGACGCCCGAGCACGCCGGTGGCCACGGCGCTGAGCCGGTAATCCACGCGGCGAACCGGAATCCGCCCACGACACAGCATGGGCAGATTCCGGCGCCGCGAGCGGATCCAGGTTGTCCACAGGCGGCCGCTTCATCCCCAGATGTGCCGGTGCGTCCCGATCTGCGCCGGCTCGACTCGGCGCATGCGCCACGCTCGGTCCATGACCGATCCCACAGCCCTGACCAGACGGGATCTGCTGGCGCAGGGTGTCACCGACGACCGGCTCCGCGCCGCGCTGCGGACAGGCGACCTCGTCGCGCTGAAACGGGGCGTGTATCTGCGGCGGGCGGACGACGGCCCGCTCGACGACACCGGCCGGCACCGGATCCTGGCACGGCACGTCGGCTCGGGTCTCCGCCCGGGGGATGCGCTCAGCCACGTGTCCGCCGCCGTCCTGCTGGGCCTGGACGTGTGGAACGCGGATCTGCGCCGCGTACACGTCTCGCGGACGTCCGCGAGTGGGCGCAGGGTCACGTACCTCCACGTCCATGCAACCGACTGGTGCGACGGCGATGTCGTCACGCTCGACGGTGTCCGCGTCACCTCGGTGGCGCGCACCATCGTCGACCTCGGCCGGTCGCTGCCACTCGAGGAGGCGGTCGTCGCCGGGGACTCCGGACTGCGTGCCGATGCGTCCGCCCGCGACCGGTTGCCCGCAGTTCTCGCCGCGGCCCGTCACCGCACCGGGGTGTCCCGGGCCGCCGCCGTCGTGGACCTGCTCGACGGACGGAGCGAGAGCGTCGGGGAGTCGGTGTCGCGCCTGCGCATGGCGCGATTCGGCCTGCCGGTACCTGCCCTGCAACACGAGGTCGTGGCTCGGGACGGGCGCCGGTACCGCGTCGACTTCTTCTGGGAATCGCAGGGCGTCGTCGGCGAATTCGACGGTGCCGGGAAGTACGCCGACCGCCGCGACCTCGTCGCCGAGAAGCACCGCGAGGACGCTCTGCGTGACCTCGGCTTCGAGGTCGTGCGGTGGACATGGGCCGACCTGGATCGGTTCGAGGTCGTCGCCCGGAGGTTCGCCCGGGCCGTCGCTCGAAGATCCACGCGCTGAACCGGAATCCGCCCACGACACAGCCTGAGCGGATTCCGGTTCAGCGCGGGAATTCAGCGAGTCCGGTAGGCCACCCAGCCGCCGAACTCGGTGATGTCGACGGCGTCCGCCGCGGCGTCGTGCGTGCAACCGAATCCGACGACCCACCGCCCGTCCGAGAGTTCGACGCTGGTCAGCGTCATCGGCGCGGGCAGCGCGGCCAGGAACCGGCCCAGGCCGGCCTCCGAGACCCGGAACACCTCGCCGGCGATCGGCGCGCCCCGGCCGGCGCCGTGGCGGACGAGACCGGGCTTCGGGGGAGTGGTGTTCAGCGCCGTCAGGCGGTACGCGTCGGACGTGTGGACCTCCTCGACGAACCGGGCACCGATCTCCTCGAGCTGGAAGTGCAACGGCTGGTCGCGCAGGTGCGCCCCGAACACCGCCAGCTCGACCCCGCCGGAGGCGAATCCCGGCGCGGCGACGCCCGTCAACCGCGCCGCGAGGTCCACGGCGACCTGGTCGGCGAAGGCCGGCACCACGACCATCACCCCGAAGGGATGGCCCTCGGCGGTCGGTGCACCCGGTACCGCGACCGCGGCCATGTCGAGCAGATTGCAGAAGTTCGTGAATGTGCCCATCCGCCGGTTGATCCCGATCGGGTCGGACTGTACCGCCGCGATCGTGGGATGCTCGGTGGTGGTGGGCAGCAGCAGTCCGGCGAATCCGTCGAGGAGGTCCGCCGCGAACGCCTTGGCCTGGGTCAGGGTGTCGAGATCGGCCACCAGTTCGTGCGCCGCGGGGCGCTCCGCGGCCGCGACGATCGCCGCGACCGTCGGATCCGCCCCGGCGGGGTTCGTCGCCAGGAACTCTCCGACGGCCGCGTACCGCTGCGCGACGACGGCACCGTCGTAGAGCAGTGTCGCCGCGTCCAGCAGCGGCGAGACGTCGACCTCGGTCACGTCGAGTCCCGCCGCACGCCCTGCGGCGACGGTGCGCGCGAACGCCTCTCGATACTCGTCGCACAACTCGACGAGGTCCTCCGCGCGCGGCACCGCCACACGCGGCGTGGACGGCGCGGCGAACGGCACGTCCGACGGCCACCTCCGGGAGCGCGGGTCGCGCGGTTCCGGCCCGGCCATCACCTTCGCCGCCGTCACGGCCAGGTCGAGCGACGTGGCGAACACGGTGAGGCAGTCGTAGTCCACGCACGCCGGCACCACGCCGTGGGCCGGGATCACGCCGAGCGTGGCCTTGATGCCCACCAGTCCCTGCAGCGCGGCCGGGACCCGGCCGGATCCCGCGGTGTCCGTGCCGATCCCGATGTCCGCGATGCCCAGCGCGACCGCGGTCGCCGAGCCCGAACTCGATCCGCCCGATACGCGTTCGGGATCCCAGGAACAGCGCACCGCCCCGTACGGGCTGCGGGTGCCGACGAGTCCGGTGGCGAACTGGTCGAGGTTGGTCTTGCCCAGGATCACCGCACCGGCAGCGACGAGGCGCGCGACGCCCGACGCGGTGTCCGTGGGGGTGTAGGCGAACTCGGGGCAGCCGGCCGTGGTGGGTAGTCCGGCGACGTCCACGTTGTCCTTCACCGCCACGAGCAGACCCGCGAGCGGCAGGTCCTCGCCCGCCGCGACGCGCGCGTCCACGGCGTCGGCGTCGGCGAGCACATCCGCGGCCGGCCGCAGCGCGATCCACACCTCGGGCCGGTCCACCTCGCCGAGGCGGCGCAGCGCCGCCTCCGCCCGGGCCCTGCTCGACGACGGCGCAGCCGAAAGTCCATTTTCCACAACGATGCTCATGCTGCTCCGATCACGAGAAGGGGGGTGCCGGGGGCGACTTTCGCGCCCGGCCCGACGAGGACCTTCAGGACGGTCCCCTCGACGGCTGCCGGCACGGGCATTTCCAGCTTCATGGCCTCGAGGATGACGGCGGTGTCGTCGGCGGCGACCCGTTCGCCCTCTGCCACCTCGACCCGCCACACGTTGCCGACCATGGGGGCCTCGACGACGACCGATCCCGCCGGCATCCCGGCGAGCGGGTCGACGGGCTCGACCACCTCGATCGGCGCCGGCTCGGTGCGGTCGAACTCACCGGCCGCGTGCCACGCCTGCTTCTCGGTTTCGAACGCCGCGGACTGACGCTCGTGGAACGCGTCGATGGACTCGGCGTTCTCCGCCAGGAACCGCAGGTGGTCGGCGAGGGCGAACGTGCCCTCGGAGACCTCGGCGTCGAACCGGCCCGCCAGGGACGCGGCGCGGTACTCGAGCAGCTGCTCCGGGCTCACCGGTTCCCACACGATCCGGTCGAAGAAGCGGAACAGCCACGGCTTGCCGTCCTCGAACGGGCCGGCCTGCCGGTACCCCGACCAGATCGGCACCGTCCGCCCGATCAGCTGGTAGCCGCCGGGGGACTCCATGCCGTAGACGCACAGGTACTTCCCGCCGATGCCCACGGCGTCCGACGGGGTCCACGTGCGCGCCGGGTTGTACTTCGTCGTCACGAGCCGGTGCCGGGGATCGAGCGGAACGGCCAGGGGCGCACCGAGATACACGTCGCCGAGGCCGAGGACGAGGTACTCGGCGTCGAACACCGTGTCGCGGACCTGCTCGACCGAGTCGAGTCCGTTGATGCGCCGGATGAACTCGGTGTTCGACGGCAGCCACGGCGCCGAGTCGCGCACACCGCTGTGGTAGCGGGAGATCGCCTCGGAGATCGACGGGTCGTCGAACGAGAGCGGCAGCCGGACGGTGCGGCTGGGCACCACCAGATCGTGGGTGGCCGGCAGTTCCGTCTCGAGGTCCTGCAGGGTCCCGAGCAGCCGGTGCTGGGGCAGCACCTCCGGGTCGAAGTGCACGTGCAGCGACCGCACCCCCGGCGTGACGTCGACGATCCCCGGCAGGCGCACGGCCGCGAGCGCCTCGGACAGGGCGTGCACCCGCATCCGCAACCCCAGGTCGAGCACCATGTCGCCGTACTCGACGAGGATGTTGTCGTCGCCGCCGCGCAGGTACACCACCTCGGGACGGTCCAGGAACGCCGGGGTACCGGCCAGCCGGCCGCCGTCGAGGGTGGCGGGCCGCGCCACGGGCGGGACGTCGCGGGCGCGGGCCGCCGCGCCGCGCAGCTCGACCGCCGCCTCGTCGGTCACGGGAACGAACCGCACCGAATCCCCGGGCCGGATCTGCCCCATCTTCCAGCGGTGACCGGAGACGACCGTGAGCGGGCACGCGAACCCGCCCAGGCTCGGGCCGTCCGGACCGAGCAGGATCGGGGTGTCGCCGGAGACGTTGAGTGCGCCCACCGAGTAGGGGTTGTCGTGCAGGTTCGACGGGTGCAGCCCGGCCTCGCCGCCGTCCGTCCGCGACCAGGTGGGCTTGGGGCCGTCCAGGCGGATGCCGGTGCGGTTCGCGTGGGACTGCACCGTCCACGTGGTGTCGTAGAACTGGGCCAGGTCGTCCTCGGTGAAGTAGGCCGGGGCGGGCTGCGGACCCTCGGTGACGGCGAGATGCCACGTGTGGGTGAACTCCGGGCGACGGTCCACGGGTACGGGTGCCGGGCCGGCAGGGGCGGGCGACTCCGCCACGCCGAGCACATCACCCGTGGCCACGGCTCTACCGGTGACGCCGCCGAAGCCGCCGAGGGTGAACGTGGCGGCGCTGCCGTGGTAGAGCGGGGCGTCGAGCCCGCCCCGCACCGCGACGTAGGTGCGCAGGCCCTGCTCGGCCGGGGCGCCGACGTCGAGCACGCCGCCGGCCGGCACCTCCACGGGCTCCCACATCGGCACGGGCACCCCGTCCACGGTGGCGACGACCGGGGCGCCGGTGACGCACACGAGCGTCGGGTCGGAGAACTTCAGGCGCGGGCCCTGCAGCGTGCATTCCAGCGCCGGTGCCCCCTCCGGGTTGCCGACGGCGCCGTTGGCCGCGCGCATCGACAGGTCGTCCATCGGGCCCGACGGCGGAATGCCGACCTCCCACAGGCCGATCCGGCCGGGAAAGTCCTGCACCGTGGTCATGGTGCCCGCGCGCAGCACGTCGATGCGGTGGCCCGTCGCCCGAATGTCCCGCAGCGTCGCGGTGGTGTGTGCGGCCTCGAGCACCGGCTCGGCGGTGCAGATGCGCCGCAGCTGTGGCAGGTTCGTCTGCACGCCGTACAGGTGGGTGTCGTCGAGCGCCTCGGCGAGCGCCGCGAACGCGGTGCGCCGGGACTCGCCGCGCACGATGATCTTGGCGAGCATCGGATCGTAGAACGAGCTCACCTCCGTGCCGGTGTCCACCCACGTCTCGACGCGGGTGTGGGCCGGGAACTCCACGGCGGTGAGCAGTCCGGCGCTGGGCCGGTAGTCGTGCCCCGGGTCCTCCGCGTACACGCGCGCCTCCACGGCGTGACCGGTGATCCGCGGTCCGCCGTCGGGCAGCGCGTCGAGCATCTCGGTCTCGCCCCGGCCCAGCCGCAGCATCCACTCGACCAGGTCCACACCGGTGACCTCCTCGGTGACCGGGTGCTCGACCTGCAGGCGGGTGTTCATCTCGAGGAACGACGCCTCGCCGCGTTCGACGTCGTAGACGAATTCGACGGTCCCGGCGGAGCGGTAGCTCACCGACGAGGCGAGCCGGCGCGACGCCGCGAGCAGTTCCTCGACGACCGCGTCGGGCAGGTTCGGGGCGGGCGCCTCCTCGACGACCTTCTGGTTGCGACGCTGCAGCGAGCAGTCGCGCGTGCCGAGGCTGATCGTGCGGCCGCAGCCGTCGCCGAACACCTGCACCTCGATGTGGCGGGCGTGGGCGACGAACCGTTCGAGGAACACGCCCGACGAGGAGAAGTTCGCGGACGCGAGGCGCTGCACCCGCTCGTACGCGTCCCGCAGCTCGTCGGGGGTGTGACAGGCCTGCATGCCGATGCCGCCCCCGCCGCCGACGGCCTTGAGCATCACGGGGTATCCGACGGTTTCGGCCGCGGCGACGGCGGCGTCGACGGACGCGAGCAGGCCGCTGCCCTCGACGAGCGGGACGCCGACGGCGCGCGCCGCCTCGCGAGCGGTGTGCTTGTCGCCGAAGACCCGCAGCTGCTCGGGCGTGGGCCCGATGAACGCGATGCCGGCCGCCTCGCAGGCGGCCGCGAATTCCGCGTTCTCCGAGAGGAACCCGTACCCGGGGTGGACCGCGCCGGCACCGGTCGCGAGGGCGGCCTCGATCACCAGATTCGCCCGCAGGTACGACTCCGCGGCCGGGGCGGGACCGAGGCGCACGGCCATGTCCGCCATTTCGACGTGGGCGGCGGACGCGTCCGCATCCGAGTACACGGCGACGGTCTTCAGCCCCAGTGTGTGCGCCGAACGCATGATCCGGCAGGCGATCTCGCCACGGTTGGCGACGAGCAGGGTGTCGAAAGCGAACGTCACGACAGGCTCCTTCGGTGACGGGGAAGAGGAAGGTATGGGGGCGGAACCGGATGTCAGCGCGCGAACGACATCGCGGTGACGGCGCGGGTCACCCGGTCGAGCACCACCGCGAGGGATTCACCGATGTGCCGGTGCAGCAACCGGTGGGCACGCTCGAGCTCGTCGCCGAGCACGGCGTCGACGATGGCGAGGTGCTCGGCGATCGACGTCTCGATCCGGCTGTTGACCATGAAGTCGTACATCCGCACGTGCCGGATCCGGGAGTTGACCGACTCGAGCGAGCCCGCCAGTTCCGCGTTGCCCGATGCGGCGAGCAGTGCGACGTGGAACTCCTCGTCGAGCACCACGAAGCCCGGTTCCTGCTGCGGCGGGTCGGCGGACAGGCGCAACCACCGTTCGCGTTCGGCGGTGAGGGCGGCGCGGTCGTGCCGCACATCGGGATTGTCGATCGCCCGCGCAATGCCCTGCAGTTCCAGGGTGATCCGCAGCTCGTAGAGGTCGCGGATGCGGGGGATGCTCGGCGGCACCGGCGAGAATCCGTACTCCTCGCGGCGCAGCAGGCCGTCCGCGCACAGCATCGCGAGGGCTTCCCGGACCGGGGTGCGGGAGATGCCGAAGCGCGCGGACAGTTTCGGCTCGGTCAGCCGCTCACCGACCGGGATCGAGCCGTTCATCAGCTCGGTGCGCAGTTCCCGGTACACCCGCGTCCGGAGCGGTTGCGCCGTGGCTGTATCCGTACGTGTCGACATAGCTGTATACGCTATGGACGTCGTGTTTCGCCGAGATTGCCCGCGGTAAAGCGGCGGTTAGGAAGAACTCTCAGAAGTCCCGCTCGATGCGCAGCACGCCGATGGTGGTGGCAAGTCCGTCGTATTGCGCTACCAGCAGGCAGAATTCGACCATCCGCCGGTCGTCGAGGTGAGCGGCCAGCGCCTTCCACGTCCCGTCGGCGAGGTCCCTGGTGGTGACCAGCTCGTCGACGGCCGCGAGCATCGCCCGGTGCCGCGGGCTCCAGCCGGGGGCCCCGGGCCCGTCGAGGATGCGCTGCAGGATCTCCGGCGTGATCCCGGCGCGGCGGCCGAGCCGGGTGTGGTGGTCCAGCTCGTAGCCGCACTCGCGCAGGTGCGCCACGCGGAGGATGACCAGTTCGGATTCGAACCGGGGCAACCGCCCGAACGGCATGAGCTTCCCGGAGTAGTGCAGCCAGCCGCGGAACAGGCCACCGGTGCGGCCCAGGGTGCTGAACAGCTGCGCGTCCTTCGTGCCGGCCACCGTCGAGAGCACGCGCCAGGCCGCCCAGTTGAGCGGGCCGAGCTCCCTGAACCGTCCGGGCCGGATGCGAGGTGACATGCCGGTCAGTCTCGCACGGCGCGCGCCAATCGGGCCATCGTCCGGGCCTGCTCGGCGCGCTGCACCACCACCGCCCGGGACGTGTCGATGTGGGCGAGGAGCTGGGCGTGGGCGTCCTCGAGGCGGCCCGCGAGCACCGACTCCGCCACGCAGATGTGCTCGTCGACGGTCGCCGTGATCCGGTCGTGCGTCAGGTAGTCGAACATGCGCACGGGCCGCACCTTCGCGTTCACGGTGGCCAGCGCGTCGCACAGGGCCGGATTGCCGGCGGAGGCCAGCAACGCCAGGTGGAACTGTTCGTCGAGGCCGACGAAGCCCGCATCCGGCTCGGGCAGGTCACGGCGCAGCGCATACCACCGGTCGAGCTCGGCGCCGAGCACGTGGGGATCGTGCCGGATCGACGGATCGGCCAGCGCGCGACGGATCCCGCGCAGCTCCAACGTGGTCCGCAGCTCGTACAGATCGGCGAGGTCGTCGAAGCGCGGCCGGTAGGGGAACAGGCCCTGCTCGCGCCGCTCGACCAGCCCGTCGGACACCAGCCGCGCCAGCGCCTCCCGCACCGGCGTGCGGGAGACCCCGTACTGCTCGGCGAGGCGTTCCTCGCCGAGCCGTGCGTCCGGCGGCAGGACGCCCGTCATCAGGTCCGAACGCAGCGCCCGGTAGACCCGGTCGCGCCGCGTGCCACCGGTGCTCATCAGATCGCCATGGCCGCGCGGACGGTGCCGGCGGCATCCGTGCCGCCGTCGCCGGTGGCGGTGATGCGACCGGATTCGAGGACGTAGTACCGCTGGGCGGCGTGCAGGGCGAAGCCGATGTGCTGCTCGACGAGCAGCACCCCGAGGTCGCCGCGCCGGCTGAGTTCGACGACGGTGTTCTCGATCTCGGCGACGACCGACGGTTGGATGCCCTCGGTGGGTTCGTCGAGGATGAGCATGCGGGGCTCGGTGATCAGGGCGCGGGCGATCGCCAGCTGCTGGCGCTGGCCGCCGGAGAGCAGGCCGGCGCGTCGGTCCAGCAGCGGCACGAGGGCGGGGAACAGGTCGAGCATCTCGGCGACGAGCTGCTTGCCGCGTCTGCGCCCGTCGGCGACGACCTGCAGGTTCTCGGCGCAGGTGAGCTGGCCGAAGGATTGTTGTCCCTGGGGGACGTAGGCCAGGCCGCGGGCGACGCGCGCGGACGGCCGCAGCGCGGTGACGTCCTCGCCGTCGAACACGATCCGGCCGAAGGTGGTGGGCAGCAGGCCGACCGCGGCGCGCAGCAGGGTGGTCTTGCCGGCCCCGTTGTGGCCCATGACGGCGACGACCCCGTCGGCGGGGACGGTGAGGGTGGCCCCGTGGATGATCTCGGTGCGGCCGTAGCCGGTGCGCACGTCGACGAGCTCGAGCATGTCAGGCCTCCTGCGCGGCGGTCGCGGTGCCCAGGTAGACCTCCTGGACCTGGGGGTTGTTCTGCACCTCTTCGACGGTGCCGTCGGCGATGACCCGGCCCCGGGCCAGGACGGTGACGGAGGTGGCGAAGGCGCGCATGAAGTCCATGTCGTGTTCGACGACGACGACGGTGCGCTGCGCCCCGATCCGGCGCAGCAGCTGGCCGGTCTCCTCGCGTTCGTCGTGGCTCATCCCGGCGACCGGCTCGTCGAGCAGCAGCACGTCGGAGTTCTGCACGAGCAGCATGCCGATCTCGAGCCACTGCTTCTGCCCGTGCGCGAGGATGCCGGCGGGCACGTCGCGCAGGTCGGTCAGGCCGATCGTCTCGAGGGCTTCCTCGATCTGCGGCAGCACCGTCGTGCGGCGGCGCAGCAGCGACCACGGGGAGCGGCCGGAGCCGGCGGCGATGTCGAGGTTCTGCAGCACGGTGAGTTGTTCGAACACCGACGCGGTCTGGAAGGTGCGGCCCACACCGAGGCGGGCGATCTTGTGCACCTTCTTGCCGAGCAGTTCGATGCCGGACTTGGTGACCGACCCGGTGGCCGGCACCAGGCCGGTGACGGCGTCGACGAGGGTGGTCTTGCCGGCGCCGTTGGGGCCGATGAGGAAGCGCAGGTCGCCCTGCAACAGGGTCAGGTCCACCCCGTCGACGGCGGTGAAGCCGTCGAAGCTGACCCGCAGGTCGCGGATCTCGAGGTACTCGCTGGACATGCCGGCGTTGCCGCCGTAGTGGGGTTCGGTCATCTCACCGGCTCCATCGTCGTGGTCGGTTCGGGAATCGGCTGTGCCGGGCCGGTGCGGGTGCGTCGCCGGCGCAACGTCGCCAGCCCGGCCAGGCCGGCGGGGAAGAACCCGATGACGACGATGAACAGCAGGCCCTGGGCGTAGGTCCACGCGGAGGGGAAGTTCTCCGAAAGGGCGGTCTGGGCCCACGCGACGCCGATGGCGCCGAGGACCGGGCCGAGCAGGGTCGTGCGTCCGCCGATGGCGACGCCGATGAGGAATGCGATGGAGGGGACGATGCCGACATCGGCGGGGGAGATGATGCCGACGATGGGCACGAACAGCGCCCCGGCGATGCCGGCGAAGAAGGCCGCCGCGGCGTAGGCGACGACCTTGACGTTGGCGGGGTCGTAGCCGAGGAAGCGGACCCGCTCCTCCTGGTCGCGCACGGCCACGAGCAGCTCCCCGTAGCGGGAGAACATCAGCTGCCGGGTGAGCGCGACGACGGCGAGCAGGACGCCCGCGGCGACGAAGAACAGCATCCGCTTGTTGGCCGGGTCGGCGAGGGACAGGCCGAAGAAGCTGCGGAAGCGGTTGAGCCCGTTCGATCCTCCGATCGACTGCTGGCCGATCAGCAGGATCGCGAAGGCGGCGGTCAGGGCCTGGGACAGGATCGCGAAGTACGCGCCCTTGACGCGGCGTTTGAACACGCCGAGCCCGAGCAGCACCGCCACCAGGGCGGGCAGCACCAGGATCGCGACGATCGTCACCAGCGGAGAGGCGAACGGCGCCCAGTAGCCGGGCAATTCGCGGATGCCGGCGATCTGCATGAAGTCCGGGACGGTGTCGCCGCGCAGCCCGGCGTCGGCGATCTTCAGGTGCATCGCCATGAGGTAGGCACCGAGGCCGAAGAAGACGCCCTGGCCGAGGGTGAGCATGCCGCCGCGGCCCCACGCGAGACCGATGCCGACGGCGACGATCGCGAAGCACAGGAACTTTGCGAGCAGGTTCAGGCGGAAGTCCGACAGCACGGCCGGGGCGAGGGCGAACAGAACGAGTGCGGCGAGGGCGAACCCGGCCCACGTGCGGGCCGGTCCGGGTCGGGTGAGCGCCGGCAGACGTGTCGGGGCAGGCATCAGACCAGGCTCCTTGTCTTGACCGCGAACAGGCCCTGCGGCCGGACCTGCAGGAAGATCACGATGAGCACGAAGACGATCACCTTCGCGATCGATGCGGTGGTGGAGTATTCGATGAACGAGTTGAGCAGGCCGAGCGCGACGGCCGCGATGACGGCGCCCTCGATCCGTCCGAGGCCGCCGATGACGACCACCAGGAACGCGTCGATCAGGTAGGACTGGCCGATGGTGGGACTCGTGGAGCCGATCAGGGTCAGCGCCACTCCGGCCAGGCCGGCCAGGCCGGAGCCGAGGAAGAAGGTGGTGATGTCGGTGCGCCGCGACGAGATGCCCACGGTCTCGGCGAGATCGCGGTTCTGCACGACGGCCCGGATGCGCCGGCCCATCGGGGTGAACTTCATCGCCGCGATCAGGATCACCACACACACCACGGCCAGCGCGAGGATGAACAGCCGGGTCCTGGGCACCACCGCCCCGAGGATCTCCACGCCACCGGAGAGCCACTGCGGCGCAACCACGTTGACGGCGGGTGCGCCGAAGATGTCGCGGGCGGCCTGTTGCAGCAGCAGGCCCACGCCGAAGGTCACCAGCAGGGTGTCGAGCGGGCGGTGGTACATACGGCGGATGAGGGTGACCTCGAGCAGCACCCCCATCACGCCGCCGACCAGGAAACCGACGAGCAGCGACACCAGCAGGGACACCCCGGCGGCCGAGACCACCTGCTGCACCACGTACGCGGTGTAGGAGCCGGCCATGATGAACTCGCCGTGGGCCATGTTGATCACGCCCATCTGCCCGAACGTCAGCGACAGGCCCAGCGCCGCCAGCAGCAGGATCGAACCGATGCTCAGGCCCGTGAACAACTGTCCTACAACGACATCCATGTCGCCTCCCTTCTCGTCGGCTTCCCGGTCACGGTGGTCAGCTGCCGGACAGGCCGGCGGCCCAGTCGTAGCTCTCGAGGTACGGGTCCGGCTCGATCGCCCCGTTCGACTCCCACACCGTGTAGATCAGTCCGTCGCCCCGGATCTCGCCGATGCGAGCCGTCTTGGTGATGTGGTGGTTGTCCCCGTCGATCGTGACGGTGCCCTCCGGTGCGTCGAACGAGACGCCGTCGGCCGCGGCCTGCACGTCGGCGACGGCGAACGAGTCCGCCTTCTCGACGGTGTTCTTCCACAGGTACACCGACGCGTACGCGGCCTCCATCGGGTCGGAGGTGGGTTTGTTCGCACCGTACTTCGCCTTGTACGCGTCGACGAACGCCGTGTTCTCGGGGCCGTCCACGGTCTGGTAGTAGTTCCAGGCGGTGAGCTGGCCGGTGATGTTCTGCGCGCCGATTCCGACCACTTCCTCCTCGGCGATCGACACCGAGATCACCGGCATGTCGGCGGCGGTGAGGCCGACGTTGGAGTACTCGCGGAAGAAGGCGACGTTCGAGTCGCCGTTGAGGGTGTTGAACACCGCGTCCGCGTCGGCGGTGCGGACCTTGTTGACGATCGTGGAGAAGTCGGTGGACCCGAGCGGGGTGTAGTCCTCACCCTTGATCTCGATGCCGTTGGCCTCGGCGTACGCGCGGATGATGCGATTCGCGGTCTGCGGGAAGACGTAGTCGCTGCCGACGAGGTAGAGGGACTTGACGCCCTTCTCCTTCAGGTAGTCCAGCGCCGGCACGATCTGCTGGTTGGTGGTCGCGCCGGTGTAGAAGATGTTCGGCGACGACTCGAGGCCCTCGTACTGCACGGGGTAGTACAGCAGCGCGTTGTTGTCCTCGAACACCGGCAGCATCGCCTTGCGGCTCGACGACGTCCACCCACCGAACACCGCGGCCACACAGTCGGAGCTGATCAGCTTCTCGGCCTTCTCGGCGAACACCGTCGGCTCCGACGCGCCGTCCTCGGCCACGATCCGGATCTGCTTGCCGAGAACGCCGCCGTTCGCATTGATCTCCTCGACGGCCAGTGCGATCGAGTCACGCACCGTGACCTCGGAGATCGCCATGGTGCCGGACAGCGAGTTCAGCGAACCGACCTTGATCGTGTCGCCGGAGGTGTCGACGCACGAGGCGGACCCGGCAGCGTCGGTACTGTCGGTGGCCTTGCTGCCGCAGGCGCTGAGCACGAGGCCGACGGCGGCCAGCGCGGCCGGCGCGGCGACGGCGCGCTTGGCGAACTTGGACGTGGCAACTGGCATGGAGGTGCCCTTCTTCGAAGGTGGGAGCCGGACGGGGCCCGGTGTATCCGGGCTGCGTATACAGCGCTGTATCCGTGGACCGAAGAGTAGGCGGCCGGTGTTGCATGGGAATGTCCTGCGGTGACGAGTTCGTGACCCGTGTTACGGCTCGATTTCCGAACGCGCACACGCCGAGGTCCGGATGTATCCGCGCCTCCGCAGGACAGCGGCGCGCTCCTTTCATCGCGCGGCTGTCCTGCCGCCGTGCGGGTTTCCGGACGACCTACCGCCAGCGACGACGGGCGGCGGCGTCGATTCGCGCGCGAACGTCGTCGAAGTGGAAGAGTTCCGACCACGTCCAGCGCACCACTTCGTATCCCTGTGCCCGGATCGCGTCTTCACGAAGCTTCTCGCGACGCACCGTCTCGGCGCTTGCGCCGGGGTCCGCAGACCGGTACTTGCCCATGCCGTCGAACTCGCCGACGACGCCGAACTCCTCCCGGAAGAAGTCGGTGCGCGCGACGAATGCGCCACCGGCTGTCCGTATCTCGAATTGCAGGACCGGGTCGGGCAGACCTGCCGCCCGAATGCGGAGGCGGCTGATCGACTCGCCCGGACTCCCACTTCGTCCGTCCAGGAATGCGCACATTCGTCGAGCCGCCGCAATTCCGGTTCGCGTGTCGGCTGCTGTCAAGGCGGCCGGGAGGGCGGGGTGGGCCGCAGGCCGCAGCCTCAGTGCAGAGTCGCCCAGCACCACTGCACGGTCGGCATCCAGGCAGCGTGCCGTGTCGACGATCGTGCGCGCCGCCGAGGTCACCCGTATCCCGTCCACGATCTCCACATCGCTTGGTGCGAAAGGTGTTGCGTGCACGTGTAGTTGGGAGGTGCGACGGCCACCGGAGGGTCGATTCCGGCTGACGTGGACCAGCGTGAGGTCCGGACGCCACAGAGCGAACCCGTGCACGACGGCGGCGGAGGTGTGCTCATCACGGCCTCGGGGCCGAGCTTGGCGGCGGCCGCGCGTACGCGCACCAGGTGCCGGCCGGCGTCGTCGAGGTCGGCTGCGATCTCCCTGGGCAGGTGGACGCCTGCGTCGAGACGCTCGAGGGCGCCGGTGCGCAGTGCTCGGCGGATCTCGTCCTCGGTGAGCCCGGAGCGGACAGCGTCGCGCCGCATGATCGGGTGTGGTCGGTCATGGCGAACACGGTGCCCCGACGGAGGGGCCCTTCGGCGTGAACTCCGCGCTCCGGACCGGATCTGGGGAGCGGTCGTCCGGTTGTGGAGAAGATCGATGACGCACTGCCGCGCCGTCTCACGACCATCCTGGCAATCAGCCGGGTTGGGCGCGCGGCTGTCCGGCCGTCGCGCGGGTGTCACTTGATGAGGTAGGGGGACACGGAGCTCTGGTGCTCGTTGATGACGAGCTCCTTCCCGAGGGGCGGGAACGCGCGCTGGGGGCAGTTCAGCCGCTCGCACACACGGCAGCCGGAGCCGATGGGGGTACCGGGGTTGCTGTCGTCGAGGTCGAGGCCGTCGGCGTAGACGAGGCGGTGCGCGTGGCGCAGCTCGCAGCCGAGGCCGATCGCGAACGTCTTCGACGGCTGTCCGTAGCGGGCGGCGCGGCGCTCGACCGTGCGGGCGACCCACAGGTAGCGACGCCCGTCGGGCATCTGCGCGAGCTGGGTCATGATCTTGCCCGGGTACGCGAAGGTCTCGTACACGTTCCACAGGGGACAGGTACCGCCGCTGGTGGAGAAGTGGAAGCCGGTGGCGGACTGGCGCTTGGACATGTTGCCCGCCCGGTCGACGCGGACGAACGAGAACGGCACGCCGCGCAGCTTCGGCCGCTGCAGGGTCGACATCCGGTGGGCGATGGTCTCGTAGCTGACGGCGTAGAAGGCGGAGAGCCGCTCGACGTCGTATCGGAAGTCCTCGGCCATCTCGTGGAACTGCGCGTAGGGCAGCATGATCGCCGCGGCGAAGTAGTTGGCGAGGCCGTGGCGGGCCAGGGCGAGGGAGGCCTCGCTGGTGAACGCGCCCTCGGCGACCAGCTTCTCGATCAGCTCCCCGCACTCGAGGTAGGCGAGCTCGGTGGCGAGCTTGAAGACCTGCTGGCCGCCCGACAGCCGCGCGGAGATCTCGAGGACGCGCGTGGTGGGGTCGAACCGGTGCAGGACGTTCTCGCCGAGGTCGACGCGACGGACGAGCTGTACGTCGTGCACCGTCTCCATGCGCTTGATGATGCCGCCGGAGATGTCGCCGCGGTGGAAGCGGATCCGGGTGGCGAGTTCCTCGGCGGCGGTGTCGAGATCGTGCAGGTAGTTCTGCCGCTGGTAGAAGTAGTCGCGGACCTCTTCGTGCGGCATGGTGATGGTGCCGCTGCCGCTGCCGTCGCTGTAGCGGTCCTCGGTGGCGGCGGCGAGCTGGGCGGTGGTGTTGCGGAACCGCCGGTGCATGTTGACCATGGCCCGCGCCAGCCCGGGGTGCGCCGACACCATCGCGGCGATCTCTTGGGCGTCGGCGTCGATGCCCATCTCC
>NZ_WVTE01000186.1:0-1690 GCF_009939605.1 Rhodococcus sp. YH1
TTCGGACATGGCCATACTGCGACCTCCTTCTCCGCCTCGCTGGACGGATCGTTAAAGGATGCCTGACGGTGCATCAGCCTAGCAGCGGCCGGTGACCCCCAGACACGGGTGCGGGGTGAGGCGTGCCACAGGCCGCCGTCCCGGTAGCGACGAGCGGGCCCGGCCGGCGACTTCCGTCCCCGGCCGGGCCCGCTCACGTTGCGATGTCAGGGCCGCTCGGACTCCCGCTGCTCGGCCGGCTCGGCGGCGCGCGACGAGGTGGCCGCCGCGGCGGCACGGACCTGGTCGGCGAGCGCCACGATCTGGCCGAGGATGCCGTTGACGAAGGCGGGCGAGTCGTCGGTGGACAGCTGCTTGGCCAGTTCGACGGCCTCGTCGACGGCCACCACCGGCGGCACGTCGGAGGCGTGGAACAGCTCCCACACCGAGATGCGCAGGATCGCCCGGTCCACGGCGGGCAGCCGCTCGAGCGTCCAGTCGTGCAGGTGCTCGGCGATCACCTGGTCGAGCTCGTCGAGATGCTCCGCCACGCCGCGCACGACGGTCTGCGTGTACGGCGGCACCTGGGCGACCTGGTCGTCGGTGACGGCGAGCGCGATGCGGTCGGCCGCGAGACCGACCGGGTCGATGTCGCGGGCTTCGGCCTCGAACAGCAGGTCCACGGCGCGCTTACGCGCCTTGTGCCGGGCTCCGAGTTTCTTCTGCGTACCGGACACTCAGGAATTCACTCGCCCGAGGTAGCTGCCGTCACGCGAATCGACCTTGAGCTTGTCGCCGGTGTTGATGAACAGCGGGACCTGGATCTCGGCGCCGGTCTCGAGGGTCGCCGGCTTGGTGCCCCCGGTGGAGCGGTCGCCCTGCAGGCCGGGATCGGTGTGGGTGACCTCGAGTTCGACGGTGACCGGCAGTTCGACGAACAGCGGGGTGCCCTCGTGGGTGGCCACCTGCACCTGCATGTTCTCGAGCAGGAACTTCGCGCCGTCGCCCAGGGTCTCCTCGTTGATGGAGATCTGGTCGTAGGTCTCGCCGTCCATGAACACGTAGTCGGTGCCGTCGTGGTACAGGTACGTCATGTCGCGGCGGTCGACGGTGGCGGTCTCGACCTTCACCCCGGCGTTCCAGGTCTTGTCGACGGTCTTGCCGGAGAGCACGTTCTTGATCTTCGTACGGACGAACGCCGGCCCCTTGCCGGGCTTGACGTGCTGGAACTCGATGATCTGCCACAGCTGACCATCGATCTTCAGCACGAGCCCGTTCTTGAAATCGCTGGTATCGGCCACTTGGTTTCGCGTCTCCTAGAGTCGAGGTACCGCCCTCATACGACGGTCAATGTCTTGTCGGTGAGTGTGAGCAGCTCCGGTCCCCGCTCACGCACCACGAGCGTGTCCTCGATCCGCACGCCTCCGCGCCCGGAGAAGTACACGCCCGGTTCGACGGTCACCGCCGCACCGCAGGCAAGTGTACCGGTCGCCGCCTGGCCGATTCCGGGTGCTTCGTGGATCTCCAGACCGACCCCGTGGCCGAGCCCGTGCAGGAACAGATCACCGTGCCCGGCGTCGGCGATGACGCCGCGGGCCGCGGCGTCCACGGCGGCCAGGTCGACGCCCGGCACGAGCGCCGCCCGCCCGGCCGCCTGGGCGCGCGCGACGAGGTCGTACACCTCCCGCTGCCAGTCGGCGGCCCGCGCGAG
>NZ_WVTE01000187.1:0-1611 GCF_009939605.1 Rhodococcus sp. YH1
TGAAGAACTTCACGCCGGTGGGCACCGCGATCAGGAACGTCATGAAGGAGAAGTACGGCAGCAGCACGGCGCCGGTGGCGTACATGTGGTGCGCCCACACCGCGATCGAGAGCGCCGCGATGGCCAGGGTCGCGTAGACCAGACCCGAGTAACCGAAGATCGGCTTGCGCGAGAACACCGGGAAGATCTCCGAGACGATGCCGAAGAACGGCAGCGCCAGCACATACACCTCTGGGTGGCCGAAGAACCAGAACAGGTGCTGCCACAACATGACTCCGCCCGTTCCGGGGTCGAAGATGTGAGCGCCGAACTGGCGGTCGACGAACAGGGCGATCAGCGCCGCCGCGAGCAGCGGGAAGATCAGCAGGATCAGCAGCGAGGCGATGAAGGTGTTCCAGGTGAAGATCGGCATCCGGAACATGGTCATGCCGGGGGCGCGCAGGCACACGATGGTGGTGATGAGGTTGACCGCACCGAGGATCGTGCCGAGACCGCCGACGGTGAGTCCGAGGATCCACAGGTCGGCACCGACGCCGGGCGAGTGCAGCGAGTTCGTCAGCGGCACATACGCCGTCCACCCGAAGTCGGCCGCGCCTCCGGGGGTGAGGAAGCCGGTGGCGGCCATGAGCCCGCCGAAGACGTAGAGCCAGAAGCCCACCGCATTGAGTCGGGGAAAGGCCACGTCCGGAGCGCCGATCTGCAGCGGCAGCAGATAGTTGGCGAAGCCGAAGAACACCGGGGTCGCGTACAGCAGCAACATGATCGTGCCGTGCATGGTGAACAGCTGGTTGTACTGCTCGTTCGACAGGAACTGCAGGCCGGGCACGGCGAGCTCACCACGGATGAGCAGTGCCATGAGGCCGCCGATGAGGAACCACGCGAAGGCCGCCACGATGTACATCACGCCGATGACCTTGTGGTCGGTGGAGGTGACGACCGTGAGGATCGTCGAGCCCTTCGGGCGGCGGGTCGGAGGATACGGCCGCTGCGCGTCCGGCCTCCTCAGTATCGGCGCGACATCAACCATGACCACGACTCCTGACTTCGGCCCCACCATCGTCCGGGTGGGGCATCGAGCTCCGACCTGTTGCCGCGAGAGGGTGGATCCGCGTCCTCCCGTTCGGCCGACGAGACGGCGGCGCAGGCGTTCGTCCCGGAACGGAGCGGAGCCGTCGACCGTCGGCGCGCTGACTCTTGCACCGTGGCATCGGCATCGGCAATGAGACGTGGAGCACGTCCGCGGGGCGGCGAAGGCCCGGTGGCGGGTGTCGGCAACGGCCGCTGCGCCCGGACAGACGGGACGGGCGCGGGAGCCGAGGCGGTAGTCGATCGGGTCGAAAGGTACTGATCAACAGGTTGTTCCACAGGTGTGGACGTGCTCGCGCGCAGGCGAGCCGGGCGGTGCGGGCACCGACCGCACACCGGCGGGACCGGGAGCGCTCCCTCGACTCTGTCGCCGTCGGCGGGACCGAGGACTCGGAGAAAGGGCCCAAAGTCTCCCGCCGACTGTGCCCATCGGCCGGAGCACTCCGGCGCCCAGCGAGGGACCGAGTGGCCGGGTCGGCCGGGCACCTCGTCCCGTGCCGCTCGACGGGTCGCTCGGCCGTCCGG
>NZ_WVTE01000188.1:0-1591 GCF_009939605.1 Rhodococcus sp. YH1
GGGCCGACACGCCGAGTGTGATCACCCACTGGGGCGCAACGTGTTCCGTGCTCGGGGTGAAGTTCGACCGGGAGCATCTCGAGCGGGAGGCCGACCGGATCCTCGGTTCGCCGGTGCGATCGAAGCTCGAGCTGCCCGACCAGCTCGACCTGACCGGTCCGGCGAGCGAGTGGCACGGGCTCGTCCGGGCCCTGTCCGAACAGCTCGACGGCGCCCTCGAGGTGGTGCGCAATCCGGTGGTCGGGGCGCAGCTCGCCGGTGCCGTGACCGCGGCGTTCGTCCTGGCCGTCGCCCCGCAGGACGGACCGGCCGGACCTCCGCGGCCGGGTATGATCCGTCGCGTCCTCGACGCCCTGCACGACGATCCCGGTCGGGCGTGGACCGCGGCAGACATGGCCGAACTGGCCGGCACCAGCGTCCGCCGCCTGCAGGAGGCGTTCGCCCACTTCGTCGGCCGCAGCCCGTCGGCGTGCCTGCTCGACATCCGGCTCGACCGCGCCCACGCCGACCTCGTCGCCGGAGCGGGCGCGGTCACCGTCGCCGACGTGGCCTACCGGTGGGGTTTCAGCCACCCCGGCCGGTTCGCCGCGGCGTTCAAGCGGCGCTACGGGACGACGCCCGCGGAGGTCCTGCGCGGCCGCTGACGCACACAGAAGTCCCGGACGTCGACAACCGTCGAGACGCTTGTCGATGTCCGGGACCTGTGTCGTTGCGTGGGCCTACCCGACCCAGAACTGCGGGGTGGGCCGGTCGAACGACAGCTCCGGGAAGTCGTCGTCGCAGATCGGGACCCGGGCTCGGCGCTCGACGTAGTCGTGGCCGTAGGCGCGCATGTGCTCGATGCACGCGACGGTGTATCCGACGGGATCGGGGTGGACGGCGGTGGCCGGCCGGAAGAGGTTGGGAAAACCCTTCGCCGTCAACGTGTTCGCCGTGCACCGCGCACCGTCGCGGCCGCACAGCGGGAGGGTGCCGTCCCCGTCGACGAGGAACTTGGCCCGCGCGACGACGGTCGAGCCGTCGAGGATGTCCCAGCGGTGGTCGACGTCGTCGTAGCGGGCGGAGGTCGCGCCGGCCGTGTCGTGGACGGCCAATCGCAGTTCGTCGCGCAGGCGGCCGGCCGCCCGCAGGGCGGCGAAGGAGCGCCCGAGGACCACGGCGTCGAACTCCGGGACGGGGGCACGGGCGACGGACTTCGAGGCGGTGGTCATCTCGGGCGCTCCTTCGCGGGTGGAACGCCGCGCGCGGGCGGCAGGGGATCGCCCGCGCGCGGCAGCTGGGGGTTACTTGCGGTAGTAGGCGCTGACGTCGTCGTTGCCGATGAGGTCGGGCACGGTCCAGCCGTCGAGGTCGTACTCGCTCATGAACTGCTCGGCCAGGCCCTTCATGCCGGAGACGATGCCGCGGTTCTCGGCGGCGAACAGCAGTTCGGCCTTGACGTTCTCGTGGTTGCCGGAGTAGTTGCGCTCGTACAGTTCGTGGCGGCCACCGAACTCGGAGCCGATCGAGTCCCACAGGGCCTTCATGACCTTGACCCGGTCCACGGCGGTGATGCCGTCGGAGCCGCGGACGTACTTGTCCAGGTAGGGGC
>NZ_WVTE01000019.1:0-19218 GCF_009939605.1 Rhodococcus sp. YH1
TTGGACTCCGAAGGCTTTCTGTGCCGGCCCACTCGATACCTCCTGGGCGCCTACCCCGAGACGCTTTCGTTACATGGCGGTATCGACCATACATGAAGTGATGCATTTCCGTTACCCTACCGTGATGTAACGCGTTGAGCTGGGCATACGGTGGCAGGGGGGTTACGGGGAGATCGAGTCGTGACCGGATCAGGGCACGGGCGGCGCCGGGCACAGCGCCGGGACGAGACACGGCAGCGGCGGCAGCACCGGCGCGGGCGGCGGTGTCCCGACGACCGGCGCGGGGGCGGGGTCCGGCTCGACCGCGGGCGCCGGGACCGGCCCCGGTGGGGGCGCACCGGTGGTCCCGGCGACGGGAGCCGGGACGGTCTCGGCGACGTCGACGGTGTTCGGCGAGGCCGGAACGGCCGGCGTGGCCGACGGCATCGGGGGTGGCACGACGATCCCCGGCGAGACCGCGGCGCCCTTCTCATAGGCGGCCGACCAGGCCTGCACGTTGGAGACGAACTCGGGCGACGGGTCGAACCGGGCCGCTGCCCGGGCGCGGGCGTCGGGCTCGGCGAGGCGAGCGTCGTCCGAGCACAGCCAGGTGCCGGCCGCCAGGGTGGCGTCGAAGACGTTCTGCGGGTCGGCGGCGCCATCCGCATTGCCGTCCGCCGAGAACTGCGACCACACCGCCGGGGGTAGCTGCATCGGCCCGAGCCTGCCGGTCCCGGGGGCCACGCGCGCGGTGGTGAGGGTGCCGAGCACGTCGGTGCGTCCCGAATCGGCGTGCTGCGAGGTGATCCGTCCGATCGCCGCGAGCAGATGCCACGGCAGCGCGCACCCGGGCTCGCTGATCGCTAGCTGCATCTCGGCCGCCCGGTACGCGTAGAGCACCAGTTCGGGGATCGCCAGGGGGCCCTCACCGGCCATCACGGGTGACGGCTGTCCGGGAGCGACCGTGACCGCGGGCGGTAGGTCCGCGGCGGGATCGGGAGCCGTGCTCGCGGCTCCGCGCACGGGCCGCGGCGACGCCGGATCCGCCGGCAGTACCCCGATCCCGGTGCTGCCGTCCGCCGCCGTCACGGCGACCGGCTCCGTGTTCTCCGTCGCGGCCACCGTCGCCGGCGACGACGCGACCGCCGCGAACCCCGCGCCGAGCACCACCGGCACCGCGATCAGACCCTGCCAGCGCACGCCATCACCCCACAGACCTACTCGTCGCGGACCGTTACCCCACCGACACCATCGACCGGCTGTGATGAACGTTACAGCGAGTCACGTCTCAGCGGCGGGGAGGGCGCGGTTTACCGGCCGTCGTCGTTGCCGTGTCCTCCTCTTCCGGCTCGATCAGCAGTGCGCGCAGATCGTCGAGTTCGCGGCGCAGATAGTCGCGGGTGGCCACCTCGCCGACGGCCAGCCGCAGCGCCGCCAGCTCACGCGCGAGGAACTCGGTGTCCGCCTTGGTCTGGGCGGCGCGGGCACGGTCCACCTCGAGGGAGACCCGGTCCCGGTTCTCCTGCCGGTTCTGGGCGAGCAGGATCAGCGGCGCGGCGTAGGCGGCCTGCGTGGAGAACGCGAGGTTGAGCAGGATGAACGGGTACGGGTCCCACTGCAGCGTCACGGCGAAGACGTTGAGCAGGATCCACACGATCACCACGACGGTCTGGATGGCCAGATAGCGCCCGGTGCCGAGGAACCGGGCGATCGACTCGCTGACGCGCCCGACGGCCTCGACGTCGAAGTTGACCCGGAAGCGGCCGGTGCGGGGGGTGTCGAGGCGCTGCCGGGCCACGGCGGATCGGTCACTCATCGTCGGCCTCCTCCTCGCGCCAGTCCTCGGGCAGCAGGTGGTCGAGCACGTCGTCGACCGTCACGGCACCGAGCAGGTGCCCCTCGTCGTCCAGCACGGGCCCGCACACCAGGTTGTACGTCGCGAAGTACCGGGTGACCGCGGTGAGCGAGTCGTCCGGGTCCAGTCGCGGCAGGTCGTTGTCGACGATCCCGCCCACCAGGCCGGCCGGCGGCTCCCGGAGCAGCTGCTGCAGGTGCACGCAGCCCAGGTACTTGCCCGTCGGGGTCGCGGTGGGCGGCCGCACCACGAACACCATCGACGCGAGCGCCGGCGTGAGGTCCGGGTCGCGGACCCGGGCCAGCGCCTCGGCCACCGTCGTCGCCGGGGTGAGCACCACCGGCTCGGGGGTCATCAGGCCGCCGGCGGTGTCGGGGGAGTGCTCGAGCAACCGCCGCACCGGCTCCGAATCCTCCGGATCCATCAGGCGGAGCAGCGACTCGGCCTCCGAGTCGGGCAGCTCACCGAGCAGATCCGCGGCGTCGTCGGGATCCATCGCCTCGAGCAGGTCCGCGGCGCGTTCCACCTCGAGGTGCATCAGCAGATCGGTCTGGTCGTCGGTGGGCAGCTCCTGCACGACGTCGGCGAGCCGCTCGTCGTCCAGCGCGACCGCCACCTCGTGCCGGCGCTTCTCCGGCAGCTCGCGGAGCGCGTTCGCGACGTCGGCGGCGCGCATGTCCTCGAACTGCAGCAGCAGCTGCGAGACGCCCTGGCCGGGCATCCCGAGGTTGGTGTAGGTCAGACCGTGCACGTGCTGCCAGTCCACGACGTGGATCGCGGACCTCCGGCCCAGCCGGCCGCGGTGCGCGCGCACGGCCACCCGCGAGACCAGCCAGTCCCGGGTGCGGGTCAGTTCGATGCCGAGGTCGACGACGACCACGTCCACGCCCGCGAGTTCGCCCAGCTCGGGATCGTCGACCCGGACCTTCGAATCGAGCACCTGCGCGAGCGCCAGCACCTCGGTCGGCCGCTGCGTGAACCGGCGCAGGCTCACGTTGCCGGTGTTCAGGGTGACGGCGCCCGGCTCGATCGCCGTCACCCGCAGCATCGGCACGAATATTCGCTTGCGCGTTGGCAGTTCGACGACCAGGCCGAGCACCCGGGGCTGCTGCCGGCCGATCCGGATGGTGAGCACGACGTCGCGCACCCGGCCGATCGACTCGCCGTCGGGCCCGAGGACCACCAGACCGGCGAGCCTCGCCGCGAATACCTTGCTCACTGCTGCCATGATGGTCAGGCTAGAACGTGCGGTCGTCGATTTCGGAACACGGAGGTCTGCCCAGCCCATGTCGTTCGACTTCAGGCCCCGAAGGTCCGTGCTCGCCGTTCCCGGCAGCAGCCGCAAGATGATCGACAAGGCCAAGGGCCTCGCCGCCGACGAGGTGTTCCTCGACCTCGAGGACGCCGTCTCCCCGCTGGCGAAGGAGCAGGCCCGCACGACGATCGTCGAGGCCCTCAACGAGGACGGATGGGGCGAGCAGCTGAAGGTGGTGCGGGTCAACGACTGGACGACCGACGCCACCTACCTCGACGTCGCCACCGTGGTGGGCGGCGCCGGCGCGCACCTCGACGCGATCCTGCTGCCGAAGGTCCCCGACGCGAGCCACGTGCAGGCGCTCGATCTGCTGCTGACCCAGGTGGAGAAGGCCCACGGCCTCGAGGTGGGCCGCATCGGCATCGAACCGCAGATCGAGGACGCACTCGGGTTGACCAACATCAACGCCATCGCCACGGCGAGCCCGCGCGTCCGGACCCTGGTGTTCGGCCCGGCCGACTTCATGGCGAGCATCAACATGCGCACCCTCGTCGTCGGTGAGCAGCCCGACGGCTACGACCGCGGCGACGCCTACCACCACATCCTCATGACCATCCTCATGGCGGCCCGGGCCCACGGCCTGCAGGCGATCGACGGGCCGTACCTGCAGATCCGCGACGTCGAGGCGTTCCGGCGCTCGGCGCAGCGGACCGCTGCCCTCGGCTTCGACGGCAAGTGGGTGCTGCACCCCAGCCAGATCGACGCCGCGAACGAGGTCTTCAGCCCGCGGCAGGAGGACTACGACAAGGCCGAGATGATCCTCGACGCCTACGAGTGGCACACCTCCGCGGCCGGCGGCGCGCGCGGCGCCGCGATGCTCGGGGACGAGATGATCGACGAGGCCAGCCGCAAGATGGCGCTGGTGATCTCCGCGAAGGGCCGGGCGGCCGGGATGACCCGCACCACGAAGTTCGAGCCGCCGCAGTAGGCGGCTGCGCCGCCGGTGCGTCCTTCGGGCGGCGGAAACAACCCAAAGGACGCACCGGCGCCGAAGGCGCACACGGGCAGAATGGACAGGTGCGCCGGATCGGGGCGCGCAGTCACGAGAAGGAGCCGAAGATGACCAACCCCCTCGGACAGCCGGGACGCGCCA
This sequence comes from Rhodococcus sp. YH1, assembly GCF_009939605.1. NCBI lineage: Bacteria > Bacillati > Actinomycetota > Actinomycetes > Mycobacteriales > Nocardiaceae > Rhodococcus > Rhodococcus sp. YH1. The sequence continues at coordinate 4,243 of NZ_WVTE01000019.1, forward strand.
CGCCGGGCCTGCCGACTCCGCCGAGCGGCTGGCCGGTCGGTTCGTACACCACCTACGCCGAGGCGCAGCGGGCTGTCGACCACCTCTCGGACCAGTCCTTCCCGGTCGAGGACGTCACCATCGTGGGCGTCGACCTCATGCAGGTCGAGCGGGTCACCGGCCGGTTGACGTGGGCGAAGGTGATCGGGGGCGGCATCGCCTCCGGCGCCTGGCTCGGTCTGTTCTTCGGCCTGCTGCTCGGGATCTTCTCGACCGACTTCCTCGGCCCCCTGCTCGTCGGCATGGTCGGCGGGATCGTCTTCGGCCTGATCTCCACGACGATCCCGTACGCCGCGACGCGCGGCCAGCGTGACTTCTCGTCGACGATGCAGCTGGTGGCCGGCCGTTACGACGTGCTGTGCGCGCCGCGCAACGCCGAACGGGCCCGGGACCTGCTCGCCAAGCTCGCGTTGTAAACCGTTCGATCACAGTTCCGCTCCGGGCGGCAGTTGGGTCGCGCGCCGGCGCCCGGTGCGTTACGTTCGCACCAAGTGTGACGGAAGTCACCGTCGCGCTGGACGACGGGCGGAGGCTGCGGTGCGGAGACGGGCGGTGAGGGTCGGACTGGTGGGTGCCGCGGCGGTGCTCGCGCTGTCGTCGGTCGCGGCGTGCGGCAGCGAGTCGAGCGGGACGGTACTGAGTTTCTACACCGCCGCCGACGGTGCGGAGCAGTACGCCGCCGCGGCGGCGAACTGCACGGCCGCCGCCGGCGGCAGGTACACGATCGAGCAGCGCACCCTGCCGAAGGGCGCCGACGACCAGCGGCTGCAGCTCGCGCGGCGGCTCACCGGCGAGGACGACACGCTGGACCTGATGACCCTCGACGTGGTATGGACGGCCGAGTTCGCCGAGGCGGGATGGGCGCTGCCGCTGCCGCCGGACGTCGCGGCCTCGGTGTCCGAGGGCACCCTCGCCGGGCCGCTGGCCTCGGCGACGTGGCAGGACACCCTGTACGCGGCTCCGCTGAACACGAACACCCAGTTGCTCTGGTACCGCAAGGACCTGATGCCCGGCGGCCGCCCGCCGCAGACGTGGGACGAGATGATCGACATCGCGAGCGGGCTCGCGGACGAGGGCCGGCCCAGCTGGATCGGGGTACAGGCCCGCCAGTACGAGGGCCTGATGGTGTGGTTCAACACCCTGCTCGCCAGCGCGGGCGGATCCGTCGTCGCCGAGGACGGCACCACCGTCACCGTGGCCGACGGTGACGCCGCCGTGACGGCCCTCGACATCATGAAGCGCGTGGCGACGGCGCCCGGTGCGGACCCGTCGCTGAACCAGTCCGACGAGGCCGCCGCCCGCCTGGGCATGGAGAGCGGCAAGGCCGCCTTCCAGGTGAACTGGCCGTTCGTCTACCCCGGCATCCTCGAGAACGCCGAGAAGGGCTTCCTGCCCTCCATCGACGACAACGGCAACGTGACCGCCGAGAACACCGGAAACACGGTGCTGACGGTGAACGGCGAGCAGAACTTCCTCCCCGCGCCGTACCCGGCGGTGATCGCCGGCACGCCCGCACGGGTCACCATCGGCGGGTTCAACATCGCCGTCGCGCGCACCACCCGCAACCCCGACCTGGCGTTCGAGGCGATGCAGTGCCTGCGCAACGAGGAGAACCAGCGCAACAACGCCGTCGACGGCGGCGTTCCGCCCACCCTCGCCTCGCTCTACGACGACCCGGAGTTCCAGCAGGCGTACCCCGTCTGGCGGGAGGTGCGCGAGAGCCTCGAGAACGCGGCGGTGCGCCCGGTCTCGCCCGCCTACCAGAGCATTTCGACGCTCATCACCGCCACGCTCAACCCGGTCGACCGGATCGATCCGCCGCGCACGGTCGACGAACTCGCGGAACAGGTTCGCAAGGCGGTCAATTCGGAAGGGCTGATCCCGTGACCACCACGCCCGCAACCAGACCCGTCCCGCCGGCCGAGGGCGCCCGGACCGCACCGTCCCGGCGCGAGAAAGCCCTTCTCTCCGAAGGGAAGAAGGCCGAACGCCGGCTCGGGCTGTGGCTCGTCGCACCCGCGGCGCTGCTGATGCTCGCCGTCACGGCCTACCCGGTGGGGTACGCGGTCTGGCTGAGCCTGCAACGGTACGACCTGCGGTTCCCCGACGAACGCGAGTTCGTCGGACTGGCCAACTACGTCTCGGTCCTCACCGACGCGTTCTGGTGGCAGGCGTTCGCCGTGACCGCCGGGATCACCGTCGTGTCGGTGGCGATCGAGTTCGTCCTCGGCCTGACACTGGCGCTGATCATGCACCGCACCATCGTCGGCAAGGGCACCGTCCGCACCGTGGTGCTGATCCCGTACGGCATCGTCACCGTCGCCGCGGCCTACAGCTGGTACTACGCGTGGACGCCGGGCACAGGTTACCTCGCGAATCTCCTGCCCGAGGGCAGTGCCCCACTGACGCAGCAGCTTCCGTCGCTGGCGATCATCGTGCTCGCCGAGGTGTGGAAGACCACCCCGTTCATGGCGCTGCTGCTGCTCGCCGGGCTGGCCCTCGTCCCGGACGACCTGCTGCGCGCCGCCCAGGTCGACGGCGCCGGCGCATGGACGCGGCTGACCAGGATCATCGTGCCGCTGATGAAGCCGGCGATCCTGGTGGCCCTGCTGTTCCGCACCCTCGACGCCTTCCGCATCTTCGACAACATCTACGTCCTCACGCGCGGATCCAACGGCACGGGCTCGGTGTCGATCCTCGGATACGACAACCTGTTCAAGGCGTTCAACCTCGGGATCGGGTCGGCGATCAGCGTCCTGATCTTCCTGTGCGTGGCCATCATCGCGTTCGTGTTCATCAAGCTGTTCGGGGCGTCCGCACCGGGCTCCGATCCGGAAGGGAAACGGTGACATGACGACGACCGAGACCCCGCGCCGCAAGCTGAGCTGGTCGGTGGTGAACCTGCTCGTCCTGCTGTACGCGCTGATCCCCGTCGTGTGGATCGCCAGCCTGTCCTTCAAGCCGGCCGGCACCATCAAGGACGGCCGGTTCATTCCCCGGGAGTGGACACTCGACAACTACCGCGGGATCTTCCGCACCGACGCGTTCACCAGCGCCCTGATCAATTCCATCGGTATCGGGCTGATCGCGACGGTGGTCGCGGTGGTCATCGGCACCATGGCGGCCTACGCCATCGCGCGGCTCGACTTCCCGGGCAAGAAGATCCTCGTCGGCGTGGCGCTGCTGATCGCGATGTTCCCGCAGATCTCCCTCGTCAGCCCGCTCTTCGACATCATCCGCAAACTCGGGCTGTTCGACACGTGGGCCGGCCTGATCATCCCGTACATCACCTTCTCCCTGCCCCTGGCGATCTACACGCTCTCGGCGTTCTTCAAGGAGATCCCGTGGGAGCTCGAGAAGGCCGCCAAGATGGACGGCGCCACACCCGGGCAGGCGTTCCGGAAGGTGGTGGCGCCGCTGGCGGCGCCGGGCATCGTCACCGCCGCGATCCTGGTGTTCATCTTCTGCTGGAACGACCTGTTGTTCGCGATCTCGCTGACCTCCACCGAGCGGTCCATCACCGCGCCCGCGGCGATCGCCAACTTCACCGGGGCCTCGCAGTTCGAGGAGCCCACCGGCTCGATCGCGGCGGCCGCGGTGGTCATCACCATCCCGATCATCGTGTTCGTGCTGATCTTCCAACGTCGCATCGTGGCCGGCCTGACGTCCGGCGCAGTGAAGGGATGACCCAGATGGCTGAAATCGTGCTGGACAAGGTGACCAAGCTCTACCCCGACGGGGCGAAGGCGGTCAGCGACGTGGACGTGACGATCGCCGACGGGGAGTTCATCATCCTGGTCGGTCCCTCGGGCTGCGGGAAGTCGACGACGCTGAACATGATCGCCGGGCTCGAGGACATCTCCTCCGGCGAGTTGCGCATCGGCGGCGAGCGGGTCAACGAGAAGGCGCCCAAGGACCGGGACATCGCGATGGTGTTCCAGTCGTACGCGTTGTACCCGCACATGACGGTGCGGGAGAACATCGCCTTCCCGCTCACCCTCGCCAAGATGCCCAAGGACGAGATCGAGCGGAAGGTCACCGAGGCCGCCAAGATCCTCGACCTGACGGACCATCTCGACCGCAAACCGTCGAATCTGTCCGGCGGGCAGCGTCAGCGGGTGGCGATGGGCCGCGCGATCGTGCGCAACCCCAAGGCGTTCCTCATGGACGAGCCGCTGTCCAACCTCGATGCCAAGCTGCGGGTGCAGATGCGCACCGAGATTGCCCGCCTCCAGAAACGGCTGGGCACCACCACGGTGTACGTCACCCACGATCAGACCGAGGCGATGACCCTCGGCGACCGGGTGGTCGTCCTCCGCGGCGGGCTGGTGCAGCAGATCGGCGCGCCCCAGGAGCTCTACGACCGGCCGAGAAACCTGTTCGTGGCCGGATTCATCGGCTCTCCGTCGATGAACTTCCTGGCCGGCCAGCTCGAGTCGAACGGCGTGCGCACCGTGATCGGCGACTTCACCCTGCCGGCTGAGCGGTGGGCGGCCGTGCAGAAGCACAATCCGGGACGTGACGTCGTCGTCGGCGTCCGGCCCGAACACTTCGAGGACGCCGCGCTCCTGGACCCGGCCCAGCGTGAGCAGGGTACGACCTTCACCGTGGACGTCGACGTGCTCGAGTCGATGGGGTCGGACAAGTACGCGTACTTCACCGTCGAGTCCCCGGACCTGCATTCGAGCGACCTCGACGACCTGGCGGCCGACGTCGGCGTCGCCGACCTCGCCGGCGGGTCGATGGTCGCGCGGCTGCCCGCCGAGTCCGGCGTCGCGAAGGGCCGGCCCGTGCAGCTGTGGTTCGATCCGGCGAAGATCGCCCTCTTCGACCAGGCGACGGGGGAGAACATCACCCTCTGACCGAGCGGTGCATAGTAGGCCGGTGGACCTCGACGACATCGCCGACGAGCTGTACGGGCTCGATCCGGGCGAGTTCACCGCGGCCCGCAGCGAGCACGTCGCCCGCGCCCGTGAGGCCGGAGACCGCGAGCTCGCGGCGGCCGTCGGCCGGTTGCGCAAGCCGACCGTGTCGGCCTGGCTGGTGAACATGCTCGTCCGCGAGAAGTCCGAGGAGGTCACGGCCCTGCTCGGGCTCGGCGACGCCCTGCGCTCCGCGCAGCGCCAGCTCTCCGGGTCCGAGCTGCGGCGGCTGTCCACGCAGCGACGGCGGGTGATCGGTGCGCTCGAGAAGACCACGGCCCGCCTCGCCGCCGAGCATGGCCGGCGGGCGTCGGAGGCGGCCCTGCGCGAGGTCGGCCAGACCCTGCACGCCGCCCTCGCCGACGCCGATCTGGCCGAGCAGGTGCGCGGGGGCCGGCTCGAGGCGCCCCTGGACTACAGCGGCTTCGGCCCGGTGGGGCTGTCGGTCGTCCCGCCCCCGCCGGCACGGACGGACACCGAGGTGGACGAGGCCGAGCGCACCCGGCGCGCCGCCGCCCTGGAGACCGCCGTCGCCGAGGCGGAGGCGGCGCGGAACACCGCCGACGAGGCGCAGTCGGTGGCGGCGCGGGCACGCGCGGCGGTCGAGGAACTCGACGGGCACGTCGCGCGGTTGCGCGAGGAGCTGAGCCGGGTGGAGCAGCGGCGCGAGTTCGCGCGACGCACCGCCCGGTCGGCCGACGAGGACGCCGCGAAGGCCGAGGACGCGGCGCGGCAGGCGGAGGAGGCGGTGCGCGCGCTGCGGGAGCAGGACTGACGTCGCCCGATCAGCCCCGACGCGCCGCGGCGGCCTCGGCCTGTTCGTCCGCGACGACGGGCGTGGCGGCGAGACCGGACACCGATCCCCATTCGGCGGCGAGGGCCGTCGCCTCCACCTCGTCCTCCTCGCGGTCGCTGAGCGGACGCGTCGCCGGTTGCCCGCCGACGAGAACGAGCACCGCGGCGGCGGCCGCGGCCGCGGCGCCCAGCGCGAACGCCGCGACGAACGCGCTCTCGCGGACGACGCCGCCGGTGCCGGCGACGGTCAGCGTGGCCAGCAATGTCGTCACCACTGCGCTGCTGAGCGAGCTGCCCGCCGTGCGGGCGATGGAATTGATGCTGTTCGCGACCCCGGTCTGATCGGGGCGCACCTCGGCGACGAGGAGCGCCGGCAGCGCCGCATAGGCGAGACTGACGAAGGCGGTGACGAGGATGCCGGAGACGATCAGCTGCCAGCTCCGGTCGTGCACGACCGCCACCAGGGCGAAGCCGGCGATCCCGAGAACGCACGCTCCGATCAGCACCCAGCGGGCGTCGAACCGGTGGATGAGCCGGCCCGCCAGTGCCGCGGCGACCACACCGACGAGCGCGCCCGGGAGCATGTACACCGCGGTCGCCTCGAGCACGGTGGCGCCGAACCCGTATCCGGCGACGGCGGGCGGGGTCTGCACGAAGTATGCGGTGGCGAGGAAGCTGACGAACATGGCCATGCCGACGAGGAACGCGGCGCCGTGCACCACGAACACCGGCCGGTGGGTGAGCATCCGCGGCGGCACGAGCGGCTCGTCGACGTGCCGTTCGAAGAGGAACCACCCGGCGAGCACGGCCAGGCCGAGGGCGGCGCTCGCGACGGTGGGCGGCGCCGCCCACCCCCACGTTCCGCCCTCGGACAGGGCGAGCAGCACCAGCGCCAGGCCGACGGCGAGCAGGGCCGCGCCGAGCCAGTCGATCCGGCCTCCCTCGGCCCGCCGCCGCTTCGGCACGACGAGGAAGGCGCTCAGCAAAGCGACGACGTTGAACGCCGCCACCAGCCAGAACACCCGGCGGTAGTCGCCGCCCGAGACCATCAGGCCGGTGAGCACCATGCCGATCGCACCACCCACGCCGAGCGTGCCCGAGAACAGGCCCATCGCGCCGATCAGCCGCTGCGGCGGCAGTTCGGCGCGCAGCACGGCGATGCCGACGGGGAACAACGCGAACGACACGCCCTGCAGTACCCGGCCGAGAAGCAGAAGCGCGAACGAGTCCGTGGCGGCGCACAGCAGCGAGCCGACGAGCACTACGGCGAGGACGGTGAGCAGAACCGGGCGTTTGCCGCGCAGGTCGGCCAGCCGGCCCAGCAGCGGCGTGGTGACGGCGGCGGCGAGCAGGTTCGCGGTCAGCACCCAGCCGGCGGCGGTCGTGCTCACGCCCAGTTGGTCGCGGATGGTGCCGACGATCGGCACCACGGACGTCTGCATCACGGCGATCGTGGTGATGATGAAGCACAGCACGGGAACCAGCAGCCGCGCACCTCTCGGATCGGACATCGGATCTCCTCGACGCTGCAACATGAAACTAAATTCAACTAAACATCTACCGGACGCTCGGTCTCGCCGTCCAGGCACATGCGAAACCCGGGCCGCCGTCGGACCGCCGTGGCAGGGTGTCCCCGTGACGCCGCTCACCCTCACCGCCCGCGCGCTCGGCCGCGCCACCCTCGCCCGGCAGCACCTGCTGCGGCGCGGCGACCTGCCCGCGATCGAGCTGGTCGAGCATCTGCTGGGCTTGCAGGCCCAGGCGCCGAGCCCGCCCTACTTCGCGCTGTGGGCGCGGTTGCGGCGGTTCCGGCCGACGGCGCTCGCCGACCTCCTCGAATCACGCGACGTGGTGCGCATCGTGCTCATGCGCGGCACGGTGTTCGCCGTCTCGGCGGCCGACGCGGTGGCTCTGCGGGACTGGATCCAGCCGCTGCTGGACCGGGACCTGACCACCAACACCCAGTATGCGGCCGGTCTGGCGGGGCTGGATCTGCGCGAGCTCGCCGCCGTGGGCCGCGACCTGCTCCGCGACGGCCCGCGCAGCCTGCAGGAACTGCGCCCGCTGCTCGCCGAGCGGTTCCCCGGCCGCGACCCGGCCGCGCTCGCCTACGGGCTGCGGAATCTGCTTCCGCTGGTGCAGGTGCCGCCGCGGGGGCTGTGGGGGCGCTCCGGGCAGCCGAGACTCACGCCGCTCGACGAGTGGATCGGTCGCGGCCCGGCACGGGCGGACCCGGCCGTCGTCCTCCGGCGATACCTCGCCGCGTTCGGGCCGGCGAGCGTGCGCGACGCGCAGACCTGGTCGGGGCTGACACGGCTCGGTGAGGTCTTCGAGCGGTTGCGTCCGTCGCTCGAGGTGTTCCGTGACGAGAACGGTGTCGAGGTGTTCGACCTGCCCGACGCCCCGCGACCCGAGCCGGCGACGCCGGCGCCGGTGCGGATCCTTGCGCCCTACGACAACGTGCTGCTCTCGCACGCCGACCGGACCCGGATCGTCCCCGACGAGCACCGTCGCCGGATCATGACGCAGAACGGCATCGTGCGCTCGACCTTCCTCGTCGACGGGACCGTCGCCGGGGCCGCGAACCTCATCGTCACGAGGAATTCGGCCGTGCTCGAGGTGACCCCCTGGCAGCGACTGACAGCCACCCGGCGCGCGGCGGTCGAGAAGGAAGGTCTGCGGCTGACGAGATTCGCTGCTGCGACCGCCGAAGTGCACGAGGTGCGGTTCGTCGAACAGTAGGCGCGCGGCGGCAGGCGTGGCCCGCCCGCGGACGGGGTATCCGGCGGGCGGACCGAACTACCCGCAGGAGCAGCAGATGAGCAATCAGACCGACACGTCCCTCGACCTCGCGGAGACCGCCCGCAGGCACGCCCGCGAATACACGGCGGGTGAGGACCTCCCGATGCGGGGGTACGCGACGGTCCTTGCCGGGTACAGCACGCTCGTCACCGTCGCCGTGATCGGCGCGCTGGTGACCGGCCGGCGGCTGCCCGACCGGTTGAGCGGCGAGGACCTGATTGTGCTCGCCCTGGGCACGCACAAGCTGTCGCGGACGGTCACGAAGGACGCGGTGACCAGCCCCCTGCGGGCGCCCTTCACCCGGTACACGGGACGGGGCGGCCCCGCCGAGGTGACGGAGGAGGTGCGCGGAACGAACACCCTGCGGCACAGCCTCGGGGAGCTGCTCACCTGCCCGTTCTGCTTCGACGTGTGGGTGGCGACCTTCTTCACGATCGGGATGGTCTTCGCGCCGCGCCCGACGCGGCTCGTCGCCGGGCTGTTCGCGGCCCTGGCCGGCGCGGACTTCCTGCAGTTCGCCTACGCGAAGGCGCAGCAGAGCGTCGGGTGAGCGCCGCGGCCCGTCGCCCCCTGTGCCGTCTCGGGCAGGACGGGCCGTGCAGGATCCACGCGCCGGTTCGGAATCCGCCCGTGCTGCGGCGTGGGCGGATTCCGAAGTCGCGGGCGGATCCACCGGGCGCATCCGCCCGGCCCGCCTGGGGGACGTCAGGCGATGTCGGGCTCCGGCTCGGGCTCCGAGTTCTCGGGGCGCAGCAGATCGTGTTCCTCGACCGCCTCGAGCGAGAGGGTGCGGTAGCCGTATCCGTCGAACAGCACGGTGATCCGGTCCGTCTCCGCGCTCATCACCTCGCCGGCGCCCCACTGCGCGTGCACGACCCGGGTGTGCAGCGGAATCGATTCGTGACGAACATGATTCGCCGGCTCGGGCCGGCTCTCGGGGATCCCCTCGCGGCAGCAGTCGCAGTGGCCGCACGGTTCGGGCAGCGACTCGCCGAAGTACCCGAGCAGGAACTGCCTTCGGCAGCCGCGGGTTTCGGCGTAGCCGCGCATCATCTCCACCCGGGAGCGGTCCATCCGTTCGCCCACCGCTGCCACCTCCGCCGCGCGCCGGACGGCGATCTCCACCTCGACGGTGCGTGCGGTGAACCCTTTGCGTCCCGAGGAGACCACCCCGGCCCGTTCGAGCAGGTTGACCGCGTTGGTCAGGGTCCGGCCGCGGGTATCCAGTTCGGCGCGTAGGTCTTTCAGTCGCGTCGGGGCCTTCGCGCGCCGCAGTGCGGTGAACGCCCGGCCGAGCAGTTCCTCGTCCGGGCGGTGGGTCGTGAAGAACTTCGCGAGCGAGAGGTCCTCGGGCCGGTAGAACAGCAGCGCCTTCGCCTCGAGCCCGTCGCGCCCGGCCCGGCCGATCTGCTGGTAGTAGCTGTCCACGGAATCCGGCGCGGAGGCGTGCGCGACGAACCGCACGTCGGGCTTGTCGATGCCCATGCCGAACGCGGAGGTCGCCACCACCACCTCGTACTCGCCGTCGAGGAACCCGTGGTGTACCCGCTCGCGCGTGGCCGACGGCAGGCCGGCGTGGTACGCGGCCGCCCGCCGCCCCCGTTCGGCCAGTTCGGCCGCATAGAACTCGGCGTCCTTGCGCGTCGCGGTGTACAGCAGCCCGGGCGTCTCGAGTCCGGCGACCGTCTCGATCACCGCCCGGCGCTTCTCGGCGTCGGTCGTGTACCGCTCGACGGCCAGATCGATGTTGGGCCGATCGAATCCGCTGGCGATCACCACCGGGTCGCGCAGGCGCAGCTCCTCGACGATCTCCTGCCGCACCGGCGGCGATGCGGTGGCCGTGAGCGCCACCACCGGCGGCCGGGCGAGCCGGTCGAGCGCGTCGGCCAGGCGCAGGTAGTCGGGCCGGAAGTCGTGGCCCCACGCGGACACACAGTGCGCCTCGTCGACCACCACGAGGGAGACGTGCGCGTCGGCGAGACGGGCCACCACCTCGTCGTTGGCGAGCTGCTCCGGCGCCAGGAAGACGTACTCCACGGTGCGTTCCCGGATCGTCTCCCACGCGGCCGCGGTCTCCGAGGCCCGCTGCCGGGAATTGATCGCGACCGCGTCCGGCGCCGAGGTGGCGTCGAGACCTGCGATCTGATCGTTCTGCAGCGCGATGAGCGGGGAGATCACCAGGGTCGTGCCCTCGATCAGCAACGCCGGCACCTGGTAGATCGCCGACTTGCCCGATCCGGTGGCCATCACCGCGAGCACGTCCCGGCCCCGCACCAGCGGTTCCATCGCGTCGAGCTGGCCGGGACGCAGTTCCTCCCAGCCGAACACGCGGCGCGCGGCCGCCCGTAGCTCGGCCCGGATGTCACGCGGTCCGGTCGTGTCGGCTGCGTCCTGCACGGTCGCCGTCAAGCGTGTCCTCCTGTCGTGGGCCCGGTCCTCCCGACCAGGTTACGGAGCGCATGGAGTCCCCCACCCCAGCGTGGACCGGCGCCGGCATGCTTCTCGACCGGCCCGAGGCACCCGGGCGTTCGGTGGGCGCCCTCGGTGGCTGACCGGGGATACCTCCGGCGCCCCGGGATCAAACCGGTGGGCGTGCGCTCACCGCGGGGCCCGCCGCCGCAGCCGCTCGATGATCTCCTCGTTCCACACGTGCCGCCGCACCAGCCGGTACCGTTCGCCGGCCAGCCACAGATACGCCTCGGCGTCGGTGCGGGTGCGCAGCATCCCCGCCGCCCGCACCATGTCGACCACCGGTACGAACTCCTCGTCGAACCACCGCTGCGCCACCACGTCGCGGGTGAGGAACTCGCCGCGCTCCTGCATGAGCCGGAAGCCCCACGCCTCGATGCACTCGGCCAGTTCCGCGTAGTCCCACGGGTCCCGGACGGTCACCGCATCACGCCGGCTGCCGGTGAGCGGCACCCGGCTGAGGAACATCCGGTAATGGTCCTTGCGCATCAGGTCCGAGTGCTGGGTCACGCCCTCCGGCGAGATCCGGGTGACGATCTCGGTCACGTAGGCGTCGATGGTCGCGTCACCGCGGGCGTAGGCGATGGAGACGCGGTGGTGCCCGTCCACCACGAAATGCATCGTCCCGATGCGGTACACCGTGATCGGCGGCACCGCCTCGCCCCGGCGGCGGGCCGTGGCCAGCTTCTCCCACCGCTGGCGCAGCCGCGCCGACGTGGGCCGGAACCGCCGGTCGAAGTCCTCGGTGCGGTCCACACTGCCGACGATCGAGGCCACGTCGATGCTCTGCAGGCCCAGGCGCCGTTCCCCGACCCGGCCGAGGGCCCGCACCACGGCGTCGAACGGCAGCACGGCGTTGACGTCCTCGGGTTCGCGGCGCAGCCACGCGATCAGCCGCGCGTACTCGGCGCGCCGCCGCTGCCGGGAGAAGTCGTCGCCGGCGTCGGCGCCGGGGAAGCCGGTGTCTCGCACCATTACACGACGGTACCGGCGGACGGGGTCCCGGTCGGCCGGATCGGCGCAGGCCGCACCGGCGGCGCGGGACCCGCCTCGGGTCTACATTGCAGGGGTGATCGACGCCGTGCTGCCCGCCGTCCGTGCCCATCTCAGCGCCCGCCTCGGGGGCGGCGAGCCGGAGACGGCGTCCGTGACGTTCCTCGGCCTCGAACCCATCGAGGTGCTGCGCTTCCGCGTGGAACAGCCGGACCTGGTGCGGTTCGCGACCCTGGGGTGTTCGCGGCACCCGATGGGCGACCCCACCGCGACGGTCGCCGACCCGACCCGCGGGCCGCGCGCCGAGCTGATCCTCAGCGTGCGCGGCCTCAGCGGCAGTCTCCCGGGACTGGTCCGCACGCTCGCGACGCTCGCGGCCCTGCCCGCGGTGGAGGGCGTCGTCCTCACCGACGACGCCCTGCTCGACCTGGGGGAGCCGCTGTGGCAGGGCGCCACCTTCACCGCGGTGATGCTCGAGCCGAGCGACGTCCCCGACCTGGTGCTGCCCGAGCCCGCCGACCCGGTGCGGTTCTTCGAGGTGATACCGCTGACCGGCACCGAGGCCGCGTGGAAGCGGTTGCGCGGCGGCGCTGCGCTGCGCGAGGCGTGGTCGGAGGCCGGCATCGACGTGCGGGACCCGAACCGCGCCCCGGCCCGCATGTGAATCGCGCCGTCAGCGGGGCACGACGACCCCGATCGGGCCACCGGCGAGGCAGACGTCGAGCCCGGCCGACGCGGAGCGGGCCTGCAGCCCGGTGCCCGCGCCCGGGACCCGCGCGTACACCGTGCCCAGTCCCGCGGTGACCGGCACCCGCACCCGTGGCGCGGCGGGGAAGCCCACCTCGATCTCGCCGTCCGCGGAGGCACGGTAGTTCAGCTGCACCGTCCATTCCCCGCCCACCAGCGCGGTGTCGGCGGGGAGCACGGTCGTCGTCGACGCGGTGAGCAGATGCCCGCAGTCGGGCACCGGCCCGGGCAGCACGTGCCGCACCGGGACGAGACCCGCCGGCACCAGCCGTCCGCCGTCGTCGAGCACCTGCAGTTCGGTGGTGACGGCGCCGATCTCGGCGCGTCCCGGCAGCGGCGAGAACACGCGGCTGAGCAGATTGTGGGGGTGGGTGACCGGCAGGAGCACCCACACCGAGACGGGATGATCGAGGATCGGCATGTCCGGCCGCGCGGTGAGCGCGGACTTCGCGGCGGCCAGGTACGCGCCGGTGGGGTTGTCGGCCCAGGTGCGGGCGAACGTCGCCGTCGACCACAGGCTGCTCGCCGCGAAGGTGACCGCGCACCCGGCCGCGACGAGCCGTCGTGCCGGTTGTGCGGGGGGCGCGTCGCCGCGCGACGGAGCGTGCAGGATCAGTGCCGCGGCGATCGCGACGACGACGGCCGTGTCGGTGTGGTAGCGCAGGGTCTGCGCCAGTTCGTACGTCGTGTCCGGGCCGAAGCGGGTGCTGATCATCGCGGCCGTCGAGGCCGCCACGTAGACGGCCGTCGCGGCCCACACCCAGCCCGTGCGCCGGTTCCGCCGCAGCGACCACACCAGGACGGCGAGCACCGCCGCCCAGGCCGCCACGACCAGCCCGGCCGGCGGATCCGCCCACGGCGGGCCCGGATTCCAGCGGTCCCATCGCCACGGCCCGCCCAGCAGGGTCGGCAGCACCCCGAACGAGACGCCGTGGTGCGTCAGCCCGCGCACCATGTCGGCCGTGGGCGCCCCGAACCGGGACTCCACCAGGGACAGGTAGGCGGCCGCCCACCCGGCGAGGGCGAGCGCCGAGCCGAGCCACAGCGGCGCCCCGCGTACCGCCGCGGTGCGCACCGGCCGGCGGCGGCCGTCCAGCCGGTACATCAGGGCGACGGTCGCGAAGGCCACCGCCGGCACCAGCACCGCCTTCTCGAAGAACAGCAGCGCGACGACGGTGACCGCCGTCCCGCTCAGCGCGTAGCGGATCCGGCCGGTGCGCACCAGCCGGATCGCGTCGGCGGCCACCCACGCCAGGGCCGCCTGCAGCGGTAGCGAATTCAGCCCCGCCGCCCACCACGCGAACGACGGCAGCGTCAGGGGGGTGAACAGGTAGAACAGCAGCGGGCCGAGCAGCGCCGGCCGCGGCCCCAGCAGCAACCACAGCACGCGCAGCACGGCCAGCGACGCCAGCGCCTGGCCGGCCACCAGCGTCGCCGCTGCGGGCCACCACTGCAGCGGCGCGAGGGCCGTGACGACGCCGGCCACCAGGAACCCACCCGGCATGAGATGGCCGTCGTGGTCGTAGCCGAGGAGTTCGAACGACAACAGCGGGTGCATGCCCGAGCGTCCGACCAGAATCAGGTCGTCCCAGTAGAACTCCCCGCGGAAGGCGAGCAGCGAGCGCACCGTCAGCTGCAGGGCGATCAGGACGAGTGCCGCCGCGAGCACCGCCGGGCCGGGTGTGCGCCCGTCGGGGGAGACCGGCGCGAGGCGCTCCCGGGCCGCGGTGATCAGAGCCATTTGTTGCGGCGGAACGTGACGAACAGGCCGACGGTGATCGCGACGATGGCCCCGATGACCACGAAGTATCCGTGCTCCCAGTGCAGTTCGGGCATGTTGTCGAAGTTCATCCCGTAGATCCCGGCGATCATCGTGGGTACGGCCGCGATCGCCACCCATGCCGAGATCCGGCGCATGTCGGTGTTCTGCTGCACCGTCACCTTCGCTATCGCGGCATCGACGAGAGTGCTCAGCGTCTCGTCGTAGTCCGCGATGCGCTCGGCCACCTTGGTGTGATGGTCGGCGACGTCCCGGAAGTAGCGCCGGACCTCCTTGGGCACCGGATTGCCCGCGCCGCGGGTCAGCCGGACATCGACGACCTCGAGGAACTGGTGTTCACGCCCGACACCCGCATCGCGGTGGAACAGATCTATCTGCTCAAGCGGGAGATCGTGGAGTTGCGGCGGGCGGTGCTCCCCCTCGCGACGC
>NZ_WVTE01000189.1:0-1574 GCF_009939605.1 Rhodococcus sp. YH1
CGATCAGCACGCCCTCGACCTCGGCGTCACGCCGCAGATTCCGGTCGAAAAGCCCCTGGCCGGCGGGCAGAGCGCCCTGCTCGACCCTGCGCCCGGGCCTGTGCAGGTCGATGCGCCGGGACGGACGGAATCGACCGGGTCGGTGCTGCTACGCCAGGTGCTGACCGACGTGTACGACCAGCTCGGCTTCGGGATCGTCGGTGACACGGTCTTCCGGGACCTGGTGATCGCCCGGATCGTCGAACCGGGCTCGAAACTCGACGCCGGCCGGGTCCTGCAGGACCTCGGGGCGGATCCGCCGAGCTACGCCACGATCAAACGTCACCTGAGGCAGGTCATCACCGGCAAGTACCGGGATCGCATCGCCGAACAGTGCTTCGCCCATGCCGCCGCAACCGGCGGCCTGAGCCTGTTGTTGTACGACGTGACGACCTTGTACTTCGAGGCCGAAAAGGAAGACGACCTGCGGAAAGTCGGATATTCGAAGGAACGTCGGGTCGACCCGCA
Source organism: Rhodococcus sp. YH1 (assembly GCF_009939605.1). Classification (NCBI taxonomy): domain Bacteria; kingdom Bacillati; phylum Actinomycetota; class Actinomycetes; order Mycobacteriales; family Nocardiaceae; genus Rhodococcus; species Rhodococcus sp. YH1. The sequence goes on from NZ_WVTE01000189.1 coordinate 508, forward strand.
GATCGTCGTCGGACTGCTGGTGGACCGCACCGGGTTCCCGCTCGAGATCGGCTGTTACGAAGGCAACTCCGCCGAAACCCACACGATCGTGCCGATCGTGCGGCAGTTCCAGGCCCGCCACGACCTCGACGGAGTCGAGATGGTCGTGGCCGCGGACGCCGGGATGCTGTCGGCGGCCAATCTCGCGGCCCTGGATCGGGCCGGGCTCAAGTTCATCGTCGGCTCGCGGGTCACCAGGGCGCCCGGGGATCTCGCCTCACACTTTCATTGGAACGGCACCGTTTTCACCGATGGTCAGGTCATCGACACGATCACGCCGCGGCACGGCCGCTCGGTGGTGAACAACTCCCGTAAACGCGCCGAACCGGTGTGGGATCCGGCGGAACATCCGAATGCGTGGCGGGCAGTGTGGCAGTACTCGCGCAGTCGCGCCGCTCGTGACGAGAAGACCCTTAACGCGCAGGAAGCCCGCGCCCGGGCGGTGGTCGACGGGGACACGGCCGTGAAGTCCACGCGGTTGGTGACGGTCACCGCGAAGGGCCGGCGACTGGACACCGCCTCGCTGGAGCGAGCCAGGATGCTCGTCGGGCTGAAGGGCTATGTCACCAATCTTCCTGTCTCGCTGATGGATCCGGGCGAAATCATCGCGAAGTACCACGAGTTGTGGCATGTCGAGCAGTCGTTTCGGATGTCGAAGACGGACCTGCGGGCACGGCCGATCTTCCACCGCACCCGCGACGCGATCGAGGCGCACCTGACGGTGGTGTTCGCGGCGTTGGCCGTCTCCCGGGTGGTGCAGGACCGCAGCGGCCTGGCGATCGGTAAGGTCGTCAAGCTGCTGCGGCCGTTGCGGTCGGCGACCATCGCGATCAACGGCACCCGGCACACCTTCCCGCCGCAGGTCGATGCCGACCTGCGGGCCCTGCTCGACCGGATTTCAGGACCTGGGCTCACGCACTAACGAAATGAGCCAACTCGGGAGGGTCGAGCAGGGCGCTCTGCCCGCCGGCCAGGGGCTTTTCGACCGGAATCTGCGGCGTGACGCCGAGGTCGAGGGCGTGCTGATC
>NZ_WVTE01000190.1:0-1430 GCF_009939605.1 Rhodococcus sp. YH1
GGTCAAGTCCCGTGAGGTGGTGTACGACGTCGTCGCGTGATTCCTCGTCGGTGGATCAGGCGGTCAAGGCCGGTGTCACCTCCTCGGTGCCCTCGGTGACACTGTCGGCGGGCTTGTCGGTGCGGGAGCGGGCGAGTACGTCGAGGCCGAGGTAGCGGCGGCCTTCGATCCACTCGTCGTGCTGCTCGGCCAGCACCGCCCCGACGAGTCGGATCAGAGCGGTGCGGTCCGGGAAGATCCCCACCACGTCGGTCCGGCGGCGGATCTCCTTATTGAGGCGCTCCTGCGGATTGTTGCTCCAGATCTGTTTCCAGATCTGCTTCGGGAACGCGGTGAACGCCAACAGATCCGACCGGGCGGCGTCGAGGTGATCGGCCACCTTCGGCAGCTTCTCGGTGAGTGCATCGATGATTCGATCGTATTGTGCGTGAACGGAATCCGCGTCGGGCTGGTCGTACACGGAGTGCAGCAGTGTCTTCACCCAGGGCCACGACGACTTCGGTGTGACGGCCATGAGGTTCGTCGAGTAGTGGGTGCGGCACCGCTGCCAGGAGGCGCCGGGCAGGGTTGCGCCGATCGCCGCGACGAGGCCGGCGTGGGCATCGGAGGTCACCAACCGCACCCCGGTCAGGCCGCGGGCGACCAACCCGCGGAAGAAGGTCAGCCAGCCGGCGCCGTCCTCTGCGGAGGTGACGTCCAGCCCCAGGATCTCGCGGTAGCCGTCGGCGTTGACCCCGACCGCGACCAGGGCGTGCACGTTCACCACCCGTCCGTTCTCGCGGACCTTGAGGACCAGGGCGTCGGCGGCGACGAACGTGTACGGGCCCGCATCGAGGGGTCGGTTCCGGAAGGCCTCGACCTGGGTGTCGAGGTCTTTCGCCATCACCGAGACCTGCGACTTCGACAGCGAGGTGATCCCGAGGGTATCGACGAGTTTCTCCATCCGCCGGGTCGAGACCCCGAGCAGGTAGCAGGTCGCAACAACCGAGGTCAGGGCTCGTTCGGCCCGCTTGCGCCGTTGCAGCAGCCAGTCCGGGAAGTACGAGCCGGACCGCAGCTTGGGGATGGCCACGTCGAGGGTGCCGACGCGGGTGTCGAAGTCGCGGTGCCGGTAGCCGTTGCGAACGTTGACGCGTTCGTCGGAGCGTTGGCCGTAGTCGGCGCCGCACAGGGCGTCGGCCTCGGCGCCCATCAGGGCGTGGATGAACATCGTCAGCAGCTCGCGCAGCAGGTCGGGGCTGGCGCCGGTGAGTCGGTCTTCGACAAGCTGGCGGAGGTCGATATCGTGGGCAGTGGTCATCGCGTGCTCTTTCGTCGAGTCGAGTTGGTAGCTCTCTCGAAGAATCACGCGGTGACCGTCTTTCGTCCGGTTACGACACGCCGGTCATCGGATCCGATCCGGCTCGTACACCATCCTGATGGACGCAACC
>NZ_WVTE01000191.1:0-1399 GCF_009939605.1 Rhodococcus sp. YH1
GACCTGGTCGGGATGTTCGTCAACACCGTGGTCCTGCGCACCCCGGTGCGGCCGGACGTCGCCTTCGCCGACCTGGTGGCGCAGGTGCGCGAGGCCGACCTGGCCGCCTTCGCCCACGCCGACCTGCCGTTCGATCAGGTGGTCGAGGCGGTGCGCCCGGCCCGGTCCACCGCGCACCACCCGCTGTTCCAGGTCTCGCTCGCGCTGGCGAACTTCGAGGAGCCGGAGCTCGAGGTCGCGGGCCTGCGCATCGAGCTGCAGGACGTCGCCCACGAGGCCTCACCCTTCGACCTGAGCCTGACACTGCGCGAACGCACGACCGCCGACGGCGAACCCGCCGGTCTCGAGGTGACGCTCGGTTACGCCACCGACCTGTTCGACGACGGCACCGCGCGGACCCTCGCCGCCCGCTTCGGCCGGCTGCTGACGGCGGTCGCCGAGAACCCGCACGCCGCGATCGGCGACGTCGACCTGCTCGACGCGCAGGAGGCCGACGACCTGCGCACCAGCGCGGGCCCGCAGCCCGTCACCCCGGTGACCCTGCCCGAGCTGCTGCACGCCGCCGCGGCCGCGCGACCCGACGCCGTCGCCGTGGTCACCGACGACCGGCAGGTCACCTATCGCGAGCTCGACGCCCGCGCGGCGCTGCTCGCCGACGCGCTCACCGCGCGCGGCGCCGGTCCCGGCACCCTCGTCGCCCTGGCACTGACCCGATCGTTCGAATCGGTGCTCGCGGTCTGGGCGGTCGCACGGACCGGAGCGGCGTTCGTGCCCGTCGACCCGCGGCACCCGCAGGAACGGATCGAGTACATGCTCGCCGATTCCGGGGCCGTCCTGGGCGTCACCGTGACCGCGCACCACGACCGCCTGCCCGGCTCGGTCGGGTGGCTGGTGCTCGACGGCCCGGACGCCGACACGCGTCTCGCACTCGTCCCGCAGCGGCCGCGCGCCGCGGCCGTGCACGTGGACGATCCCGCCTACCTGATCTACACGTCCGGCTCGACCGGCACCCCGAAGGCGGTCGCCGTCACCCACCGCGGACTGGGCAACCTCGTCGCCGCGCAGCGGGAAACCCTGGCGCTGACCGCGCAGGCCCGGATCGCGCACATCGCCTCGCCGAGCTTCGACGCCGCGGTGTTCGAACAGCTCGCCGCGTTCGCGGTCGGCGCGCGGCTCGTGGTCGTACCGCCCACGGTGGTCGGCGGCGCCGAACTCGCCGACCGGCTCCGCGCGGCCCGGGTCAGCCACCTCGTCGTCACCCCCGCCGCGTTGTCGACGCTGGAGCCGGCGGCATTGACGTCGGTCGAGGTGCTGGCGGTGGCCGGGGAGGCGGTCGGAGCCGAGTTGGTCGAGCGGTTCGCCGGGGGGCGGACGATGCTGAACCTGTACGGGCCGACGG
>NZ_WVTE01000192.1:0-1382 GCF_009939605.1 Rhodococcus sp. YH1
TTCCGGAGTCGCCCATCTCCGGAACGACCATCGCGGCAGGACGACTCACGAGTTACGGCAGATAGTACGCTACTATCTGCCGTAAATCCTTAGCGCCGGATTTCGAGAATCTGCTCCCCGACCCCCGTCGTCGTCGGTAGGGCTGCCGAGGAACTCTTCGGGGTTCTGACCGTACGAGGCGCTACCCCAGTCCAGACGTGAACGATGATTGAATCGCAGATCGTCGGCACGGGACGGCCGCCCGTAGGGGATCTCTCGTGCCTGACCTCCCGCACGACCGTGTCGGCGCCCGGTATCGGAGTGTCCTGCGCTCCGCTGAGCGCTCTTGGGGCGCTTGGGTGCCGGCTTCGCGGCATGAGGTGTCAACGGGGGCAGCGGATGCCGCATGCGGGTTTCGGCCGTTATCACTCCCAGGCATCGGTTCAGGAACCGCACCAGTGACCTGGTGCATTTCGGGCAGGGAGCTAATCGGCTGTGATGAGCTTGTTCCGCGGTGCACCGGTGCTGCACCGTGTTCTTGGAAACGCAGTGGTCGTGCGCGTGGTAGTGCCCGGCGCGTGCGTCGACGAACACCGGCCGGCGGAGTCGTTCGGCGACGGCACGCGCGAACGCTGGGTTCGCCCTCGGGGGTGGAGGGACCGCCCCGTTCCGACGTCGAGACGGTACGTGGTCGTCACGAGACCGTGGCTCATCGGGTGCAGCTGGCGACATCCCACGAGTAGAAGCAGGAGATGCCGCGTCGCCGGGTCGCCGTGCCGGGGACTTCTCTCCACCGTGAGGGACGGGGCTCGTACCGGAGTGGCGGGCCGGGGGCGCAATACCAGCCCCTTTGGGGGAAGCTGGGGCGCGGGTAGCGCCGGAGGACGCCGACCGGGATTGCTCCGTGTGCAACGCCGCGGCGGCATCGGCGACAGCTTGGTCCAGTCGGCTGCGGTAGCCGTTCCTGAACTCATTGTAGCTGTCGCCGAGGTTCTGGAAGGCACGCGCGATGGCGGCACATTCGGCTCTGGTGTCGCGTGTGAGGATGTGCGAGGCGAACGGCGCGGGTGCATCTTTCGGGCTGTCGGTCTCCCGCTCGTAGATGCGCAGTTCCCACCGGCCGCTGCTGGCGCGTTTGATGACATACCGGTGTCGCGCGGTGCCGGCAGTGCTGACGCGACGTGCGGCGTTCTTCGTGCGGACTACCCGGGCAGGGTCCTGACTGCGTTTCCGCTTCCTGCCACCTGCCATGTGCAGTCTCTTTCTCGGATGTGCGGGGATTCGGACATGCACCTCGACCATCCGGTCGGATGCGGACGAGCTGGGAGATGCCTACGGGTGGGTCTCAGCCCTCGTCGTACTTCTCCCAGAAGCGGGCCCGCAACCGGTACCGGCTGTCCTCG
>NZ_WVTE01000193.1:0-1218 GCF_009939605.1 Rhodococcus sp. YH1
GGCGGCATGCTCGGAGGAGCCGCCGGCGCCGCCGCCGGTGGACCCGGCCGCGCTGGCGGGGGCCGTGGGAATCGACGCGGTGGTCGGCCACCTCACGGAACTCGAACGCATCGCCACCGAGCACGACGGCAACCGCGCCGTGGGCACCGCCGGCTACGACGCGAGCGTCGACTACGTCGCCGGCCGGTTGCGCGACGCGGGATTCGACGTGCAGACCCCGGAGTTCGACGTCCGCAGTTTCGACGTGGAGACCGAGACCCTGACCGTCGCCGGCGCGCCGGTGCCGGTCCGGGCCCTCGAGTTCTCGCCGTCCACCGGTCCGGACGGACTCACCGCCCGGCTCGTGCCGGTGCCCGCCGACGACACGCCCGGGTGCGAGGCCTCCGACTACGACGGTCTCGACGTCTCCGGCGCCGTCGTGCTCGTCACGCGCGGGGTGTGCCCGTTCTTCGTCAAGCAGCAGGTCGCGGCCGAACGCGGTGCGGCGGCGCTCCTCGTCGCCAACAACGAGGACGGTGCGCTCGCCGGCGCCACCCTCGGCGAGGAGGGCAACGACCTCGTGCCCGCCGCGGGGATCAGCGGCGCCGACGGCCGCGCGCTCGCCGCCGCACCCACCACGGTGACCCTCGTCCTCGACACCCGCGTCGACAGCGTGCGCTCGCGCAACGTGCTCGCGCAGACCGCCACGGGCTCGACCGACGACGTGGTCGTCGTCGGCGCCCACCTCGACAGCGTCCCGGAGGGACCGGGCATCAACGACAACGGCACCGGCGTCGCCGCGGTGCTCGAGACGGCCCTGCAGCTCGGCAGCGACCCGGGTGTCACCAACGCGGTGCGGTTCGCGTTCTGGGGCGCCGAGGAGGTCGGGCTGGTCGGCTCCACCGACTATGTGGCCTCCCTGGACGACGCCGCCCGCGAGGACATCGCCCTGTACCTGAACTTCGACATGCTCGGGTCGCCGAATCCCGGCTACCTCGTCTACGACGGCGACGACTCCGACGCGGTGGGCGCCGGACCGGGACCGGAAGGCTCGGCCGGCATCGAGCGCACCTTCCTGGGCTACCTGACGTCGCGGGGCGTCGCCGCGGACGGCACCGACTTCGACGGCGACGGTGGAACCGAAGGTCTTCGTCAGTCCGGTCACTTCGATCATGACCCACAGCCTGCCCGATTCGGGCGGATCGCGCCGCGCGGGGTCGCCCTACGGTCCTGCAGGCG
>NZ_WVTE01000194.1:0-1207 GCF_009939605.1 Rhodococcus sp. YH1
GCACCGCCTCCTCGTGCGGGGTCACCGCGTCCGGGATCAGCGACACCGCGCCGACGGTGCCCTGGATCGTGTCGAGCAGGGTCAGACCGGTGAACACGCGCATGGTCAGTTCCTGCTCGTACTCGGTGAGCGTGCCCCACGACGGGATGTCGTTGGACACCGGGACCTTCTCCGGCAACCAGAAGTTGCCGGTGAGGCGGTCCCACACCTCCGAGTCCTTCTCGTCCGGAACGCGGTTCCAGTTGATCGCCGAGACGCGGTCGATCAGTTTGACGTGGGCGCCGTCGGCCGGCGAGTGCGCGCGGGGTGCGGAGGTCATCTGTCTTTCCCTACCTGAGTTTCGATGTGTACCGGCAAGATTCGTCACAGCATGCAGGAGACGCAGCCCTCGACCTCGGTGCCCTCGAGCGCCATCTGCCGCAGCCGGATGTAGTACAGCGTCTTGATTCCCTTGCGCCAGGCGTAGATCTGCGCCTTGTTCACGTCGCGGGTGGTGACGGTGTCCTTGAAGAACAACGTCAGCGACAGGCCCTGGTCGACGTGCTGGGTGGCCGCCGCATACGTGTCGATGATCTTCTCGTACCCGATCTCGTACGCGTCCTGGAAGTACTCCAGGTTGTCGTTGGTCAGGTAGGGAGCGGGGTAGTAGACGCGGCCGATCTTGCCCTCCTTGCGGATCTCGATCTTCGACGCCACCGGGTGGATGGAACTGGTGGAGTTGTTGATGTACGAGATCGACCCGGTCGGCGGCACGGCCTGCAGGTTCTGGTTGTAGATGCCGTGCTCCTGGACCGACGCCTTCAGCGCACGCCAGTCGTCCTGCGTGGGAATCGCCACGTCGGCGTCGGCGAAGAGCTGCCGCACGCGGGCGGTGGCCGGCTCCCACACCTGGTCGGTGTACTTGTCGAAGAACTCGCCCGAGGCATACTTCGACTCGGGGAAGCCCTTGAAGTACGTGCCCCGCTCGATGGCGAGCCGGTTCGACGCGCGCAGCGCGTGGAACAGCACGGTGTAGAAGTAGATGTTCGTGAAGTCGACGCCCTCTTCGGAGCCGTAGAAGATGCGCTCACGGGCGAGGTAGCCGTGCAGGTTCATCTGCCCGAGGCCGATCGCGTGGGAGTCGTTGTTGCCCTGCTCGATCGACGGCACCGAGTAGATGTGGGTCTGGTCCGACACGGCGGTCAGCGCCCGGATCGCCACCTCGATG
>NZ_WVTE01000195.1:0-1031 GCF_009939605.1 Rhodococcus sp. YH1
CCACGAGTGTGGGATCGATGGTGGCCGAGGCCTGGGTACCATGGCTCAGCGGCACGCGGATGTCGTTGCTGTACCGCACGGGTGTGGCGAGCAGATCCGCGAAGAAGAGGAAGTCGAACTTCCCGCGTTCGAGTGTCTGTGCCACTCGCCGGTAGTAGTCCGGGCCGAGATAGTCGGTCTCCGATGCCGGATGCCGCCACGCGGCGTGCGAGTGAGTGACGTGCGACGCGATGAGGAAGCCGGCGAGGTGTAGTTCACGTGCCACGAGAGAATCCTTGGTTCGTCGGGAGTGTCGGTCGGAGGACAGGTTCGAAACGGTCGCCGTTTCCATCCGATCGCATCGTGCTCGTTCACCATCGGGCACGGGGCGCGGCGGTGTCACCGGTTCCGCTCGTCTCGAGGCAAACTCCGCGCCGCGCCTGCCCGGCTCATGCGCAGCGCCGGACGGACGCGAGGGACGGGTACGGGTGCGACCGGGGCCGGTGTTCGGCGCTCGCTGATCCGAACTGTTCGATTCGGCGTGGCCCGCCCGGACAATGCCTCCATGCCGCTCGATCATGCCCCGTCGAACGTCCGCGGGGTCGTCCCGTCCGGCGACTCCGCCACGGCGGTCGCTGCGGAGTTCACCTCCCGGTTCGTATCGTGCCCACCCTTCACGGAAACTGAACGATCCCGTTAGCGCCGTTACGTTGTGCACCGTCGGCGTCGTCGGCAGACTGACCGGGATGGCGGGCATCCACGATCGGTCGGCGGCGTGATGCCTCCGCCGGCATCACCAGTCCCGACCTCGTCGCCACGCAACCCGGAAGGAGGACCTGTGAACGGTCGCCGCCACGCGCGCAGCCTCGACCGCCGCCTTCACGTGGTCCTGCGGAGTCCGGATCCACGCGTCGCCGAGTGTGCGTGTCTCACCACCTGTGCGTGTCCCCGGCACCGGTGTTGTCGCTGACCGCCTGCATCCGACCCCCGTTTCTCCCGACCTTGCCGTGCCGTACACCGGCCGCGTTCGGAGGTCCTCCCCGACCCGGATG
>NZ_WVTE01000196.1:0-53981 GCF_009939605.1 Rhodococcus sp. YH1
CGTGGCTCAACTGCTGAGGTCGAGGGTCAGTCGGGCCAGCGTGACGGCCGCCGCACACGGATCGGGAGGCGCCGAACCGGGCGCGTACTGCACCCACCAGCCGAAGATCCCCGTCGTGGACGCTCCGGCGGAGATCCCGCAGGACGCCGGGTCGTCGGGCGGGCGCATCAGCACGGCCCGCCGGCCCTCCACGGTCGTGTTCTCCACCGCGTATCCCAGCCGTTGCGCCGTCCCCCGCTCGGTGTCGAGGGACCCGGTCTCGAACCAGTTGAAGGTGACCTTCGCCGTCGCCCCCGCACCTGCGGTGTCCCACCGGCAGATCGCCCCGAAGAACCCGCGCTCGATCGCCTCGACGCCGACCGCCTCCGCGATCTGCTCGTCGGTGACGGCATCGCACTCGGTGAGCAGGCGCGTGAACTCGGCGGAGGCGCCGCCCGCTCCGGCCCCCTCCGGCACGGCCTGCCCCTCGATCGTGCTGCCGCACCCGGCGAGCACCGCGGCCAGGGCCAGCAGCGACGGCAGCGTCGCCACCCGCGTCGTCCGCGTCGTCCGCTTCACCGCTGTGCCCTTTCCGCGCTGAGCTCGGCCAGGTCGCGGGCCACCACGCACGCGTCCGCGGCCGGCGTGAAGAGCCCGTACGTGACGGACCAGTGCACGAAGTCGCCCCCGAACTGCACGCCGATCTCGCACAGCACGGTCTGCCCGAAGTCGTTCTGCGCCGAGCCCTGGAAGCCCGGGTTGCCGTCGATCTCCACGTCGATCGCGGGCCGGCCGATCAGGTCGGAACCGGCGCGTTCGCGGCCGATCGGGCTGCCGCGGTACCAGGAGAACGTCACGCTCGGGCCGCCCGCCCCGACGAGTTCCCACTCGCATCCCACCGAGTTGCGGGTGACCTGCACGAACGACCCCAGCCCGAAGGCCCGGGCCACCTCGTCGTCGGTGACCGACCCGCACGCGCCGAAGAACGGGCCCGGCTCGGTCACCTGCAGGGTGGGCGACGCGCCGGCCGGGCCCTCGGCCGGGTCCGAGCCGCACCCGGCGACGACGGCACCGACGAGTCCGAAGACCGCGACCGTGGCCAGCTTGGGAGGCATGCCACAAACCTAACCGGCCGGGTGCTGCGCCGCCGAACGCTGCCGGGCCGCGTCGAGCACCGTGTCGAGCTGCGCGGCCCAGTGCCGGACGATCTCGGCCCGGCGCCGCGAATCGTCGGTGAGGACGTCGGCGAGGCCGAGGCCACGTGCGAGGTCGAGGGTGGCCTGCACCATGCGGTGCACCGTCGCGTCGGACTCGTCCACGCCGAGCTGCTCGACGGCGACGCGGTGGGCGACGCGGCCGAAGTGTTCCTCGAGGGGGACGATGCGGGCCCGCAGTTCCGGATCGGCCGCCGCGGCCGTCCACACCTGCAGCGCCGCCTTGAACAGGGTGCCGGTGTAGTAGTCGACGAGCCGGCGCACCACGGCCTCGGTACGGGCGGCCCCCAGGGGCAGGTCCACGGTGTCGCGGCGGGCGAGATCCATACGGCTGTCGAACATGAACTCGAGCGCCGCGGTGATGAGGTCCTCCCGGGTCGGGAAGTGGTGCTGGGCCGCGCCGCGGGACACGCCCGCCCGCTCGGCGACCACCCCCACCGTGGTCGCGCCCCACCCCAGCTCCGCGAGGCAGTCGATGCTCGCCTCGAGCAGCCGGCGGCGCGTGACCCGGCTCCGATCCTGCTTGGGCTGCCGGGTCATCGCAGCGCGCCCCCGGCGGCGGAATCCCCGGGTTCGTCGTCCACCAGGACCCGTTCCATCTGGCGACGCCACACCGCCAGCTGGGGTTCGGTCAGCGGGTCGCGGGGGTCGATGGCGTAACCGAGGGCCGCCCCGCGCATCGCCTGATAGATCAGGTCGCGCACCTCGGCGAACCGGGGGCGGTTCGCGATCTCCGGACCGAAGTTCGCGGTCGTCTGCTCCTTGATCATCCGGCCCAGGAGGCGTTCGAGCGGCAGCAGCTCGGCCCGAAGTTCCTCGTGGCCGCGCGCGGCGAGCCACAGCTCCATCGACGCCCAGAAGTACGGCTGCCGGAAGTTCCACCACATCCGGTCGACCGCGGCGGCGATACGTTCGACCGGGTCGGCGGGCCAGGGATGGTCGCCGTCGAGGCCCTGGACCCCCTGGGCGGCGAGGTGGTGCACGGCGGCGACGAGCAGGGCGTCCCGCGACGGGTAGTGGTGCAGCAGCCGCCCGCGGGACACGCCGGCCGCCTCCTGGATGCGCACGGTGGTGGCGTTGGAGTAACCGTGCTCGACGAGCACGGCCACCGCCGCGTCGAGGATCCGCTTGCGGGTGGCACGGCTGCGCTCCTGCTCGCCGCGACGGCGGACATCCGGGGACGGGCTGCTCATGGCGATCAGACTAGGCAGGCCGGCGCGTCAGCTCGCGGAGGGTGACCGTCGAGGCGAGGCGCCCGGCCCGGGTGTCCTCGAGGGCCATGATGTTGATCGTGGTGACTCCGCCGGCCTCGAACGCGGCGAGGCGCTCGGCGACGTGACTGCGCGGGCCAACGAGGCACACGCCGTCGATCAACTCGTCGGGGATCGCCGCCTCGGCCTCCTTCTTCCGCCCGGCCAGGTAGAGGTCCTGAACGGTCTCGGCCTCGCGCTCGAAGCCGTAGGTGCGGGCGAGCTGGTTGTAGAAGTTCTTGCCCTTGGCGCCCATTCCGCCCAGGTACAGCGCCAGGTGGGGCCGGGCGCGGTCGCGCAGCTCGGCGACGTTGTCCCCGATCCCGACCTGGACGTTGACCACCACCTCGAGCTCCCCGAGCGCCGGGTCCCGCTTCGCCTTGCCCTCGGCGAGCGCGTCGCCCCATACCCGGTGCGCGTGCTCGGGGAAGAAGAACACCGGCTCCCAGGCCTCGGCGATCTCGGCGGCGAGGGCGACGTTCTTCGGGCCGAGCGCGGCGATCATGATCGGAATGCGTTCGCGAACCGGCTGATTGATGAGCTTGAGGGGCTTGCCGAGCCCGGTGCCGCGGTCGGTCGGCAGCGGGATCGTGTACTTGCGGCCGGCGTATTCGAGCTTCTCGCGCCGCCACACGGCCCGGCAGATGTCGACGACCTCGCGGGTCCGCTGCAGGGGCGCGTCGTACGGCACGCCGTGGAAGCCCTCCATCACCTGCGGGCCGGACGCCCCGAGGCCGAGCACGAAGCGGCCGCCGGAGACGTAGTCCATGCCGGCGGCCGTCATCGCGAGCAGCGACGGCGTGCGGGTGTAGATCGGCACGACGCCCGTGCCGAGCTGCACCGTCGAGGTGCGCGCGGCCAGGTAGCCGAGCTGGCTGAAGGCGTCGAAGCTGTACGCCTCGGCGACGAACGCGATGTCGAGCCCCACCGATTCGAGTTCGACGATCTCGTCGACGACCTGCCGGAAGTCACCCGCGTAGTCGGGCTGGATGCCGAGTTTCATGACAGCCACTGTCGTACACCCACCACTATCCAGTCAACCCTGACCGTTTTACGGACCGTGTCACGACCGGCTCCACGACGGCGGCCGCTTCTGCAGGAACGCGGTCATCCCCTCGACCGCCTCCGCGGAGCCGAACAGCCGCGCCGACTGCTCCGCCAGCTCGTCGCCGTACCGGTCGAAGTCGGCGAGCATCCGCATCGTGGTGAGCCGCTTGGATTCGCCGAGCCCCTGCGGCGAGCATTCCCGCAGCTGGGCGAGGATCTCCCCCACCGACGCCTGCGGATCGTCGGTCTCGACGGTGACCAGGCCGATCGCCGCTGCCACCTCCGGCCCGAACCGCTCACCGGTGAGGAAGTAGCGGCTCGCGGCACGGGAGGTGAGCCGCGGCAGCACCGTCAGCGAGATGATCGACGCCGCCAGCCCCAGCCGGGCCTCGGTCAACGCGAACGTCGACCGGGGCCCGGCGACGGCGAGGTCGCATGCGCCGACCAACCCCATGCCGCCGGCGCGCACGTGCCCGTCGATCCGCCCGATCACCGGCTTGGGCAGCTCCAGGATCGACCGCAGCACCGCCGTCATCTCCCGCGTCCGGGCGGCAGCCGCCGCCGCGGCGCCGCCCTCCGCGGTGCTCGCCTCGCTCAGATCGGCGCCGGCACAGAAGGTGCCGCCCTCATGGGTGAGCACGACCGCGCGGACCCCGTCGTCGGCGGCCGCGTCGGCGAGGCCCTGCCGGAGCTGCGCCACGAGCCTGGCGGAGATCGCGTTGCGGTTGTGCGGCGAGTCGAGAGTCAGGGTGGCGAATCCCTCGCTCACGTCGTACCGGACGAACGTCTCGGACACCGGCGCTCCCCTCAGTACGACCGGGGCAGGCCCAGCGAGTGCTGGGACACGAAGTTGAGGATCATCTCCCGGCTCACCGGCGCCACCCGCGCGATCCGCGCCGCGCCGAGCATCGCGGCAAGCCCGTACTCGCGGGTGAGCCCACCGCCGCCGTGCGTCTGGATCGCCTGGTCGAGCGACTTGATGCTGGCCTCGGCCGCGGCGTACTTGGCCATGTTCGCGGCCTCGGCGGCGCCGAAGTCGTCGCCGCTGTCGTACAGCACCGCAGCCTTCTGCATCATCAGCTTGGCCAGTTCGAGCTCGATCTTGCACTGCGCGAGCGGATGCGCGATGCCCTGGTGCGCCCCGATCGGCGACTTCCACACGGTCCGTTCGTTGGCGTACCGCACCGCCGCGTCCAGCGCGTAGCGGCCCATGCCCACGGCCATCGCCGCGCCGAGGATCCGCTCGGGGTTCAGGCCGGCGAACAGCTGCATCAGCGCGGCGTCCGGCTCCCCCACCAGCGCGTCCGCCGGCAGGCGCACGTCGTCGAGGAACAGGATGAACTGGCGGTCCGGTTCGACGATGTCCATCTCCATCGGCGTCTTGACGAAGTTGTCCGCGTCGGTGGGGACGATGAACAGCGCCGGCCGCAGCTTGCCGCTCTTCGCGTCCTCGGTGCGGGCCACGATGAGCACCGCGTCGGCCTGGTCCACACCGGAGATGTAGATCTTGCTGCCGCGCAGGATCCAGTCCTCCCCGTCGCGCCGCGCGACGGTGGTGATCTCGTGCGAGTTCGAGCCGGCGTCGGGCTCGGTGATGCCGAACGCCATGATCTTCGAGCCGTCGGCGAGCGCGGGCAGCCAGCGTTGCTTCTGCTCGTCGGTGCCGAACTTGGCGATGATGGTGCCGCAGATGGCCGGCGAGACCACCACCAGCAGCAGCCCGCAGCCCTGCGCGGCGAGTTCCTCCTGGACCAGGGCGAGTTCGTAGATGCCGGCCCCGCCGCCGCCGTACTCCTCGGGCAGGTTCACGCCCAGGAAGCCGAGCTGGGCGGCCTCGCGCCACAGCTCGGTCAGCGGTTCGCCCTTGCGGGCCTTCGGCAGCACGTAGTCGACGTAGTTGTAGCGCTTGGCCAGGCCCGCGACCGCGGCGCGCAGCTGCTTCTGCTCGTCGGTTTCGATGACGCTCATGGTTACTCCTCGATGTCGGCCGGGGCGGACGGTTCGCCGGACTCGGCGGGGGTGACGACGGCCAGCACGGCGCCCAGTTCGACCTGGGTGCCGACGGCGACGGGCAGCTCGGTGAGCACGCCCGCGGTGGGGGCCTTGACGATGTGTTCCATCTTCATCGCCTCGAGCCAGAGGACCGGTTGCCCGGCGGTGACCGCATCGCCGACCGCGGCCCCGATCCGGATCACCGAGCCGGGCATCGGGGCGAGCAGCGAACCCGCGGCGACGTGGGCGGAGGGTTCGACGAACCGGGGGATCGCGCGCAGCCGTACCGGGCCGAGCGACGAGTCCACATGCACCGCGTCGCCGTAGCGCGCGACGTGGAACTGCCGTTGCACGCCGTCGATCGCGAGCACCACCCGGCGCTCGGTGTGCGCGACGAGGACGACGCCGGGATGGTCGTCGGCAATCAGCCCGGACCGGGTGAGCCGGTACCGCACCTCGTGTGCACCGCGGTCGCCCTCGTACCGTTTGACCTGCGGCTGCGACGGCAGGTTGCGCCAGCCGCTCGGCAGGCCGCGGGCGACCGTCGCGGCCGCGCGGTGGGCGGCGGCGTCCGCCAGGGCCGCGGCGAGCGCGGACAGCGATTCGGCCCCGGCGTCGGCGAGCGGCGCGGCGAGCGTGTCGAGCCCGTGGGTGTCGAAGAAGGCGGTGTCGGTGTTGCCGGCGAGGAATTCGGGATGCCGCAGCACGTTCACCAGCAGGTCCCGGTTGGTGCGCAGGCCGTGCACCTCGGCGCGGGCCAGCGACGTCGCGAGCATCCGCGCCGCGCGGCCCCGGGTCGGGGCGTACGAGATCACCTTGGCGAGCATCGGGTCGTAGTGCACGCCCACCGCCGAACCGTCCTCGACGCCGGAGTCCAGGCGCAGCCCGGGCTCGCGCAGCACCTCGAACGCGGCGACGCGGCCGGGCAGCGCGAGACGGTGCACCGTGCCGGACTGCGGCCGCCAGTCCTGTGCCGGGTCCTCCGCGTAGAGCCGCACCTCGATCGAATGTCCGCTCGCCGGCGGGGGTTCGGGCTCGAGGCGGGCGCCGGCGGCGACCTGCAACTGCAGATCGACGAGGTCGAGGCCGGTGGTGCACTCGGTGACCGGGTGCTCGACCTGCAGGCGGGTGTTCATCTCGAGGAAGAAGAACTCGCCGTCCGCCGAGCTCCCCGTCGCTTCGCTCGCCCCGGTGACATTCCCCGTCGCTTCGCTCGCCCCGGTGACATTCCCCGTCGCTTCGCTCGCCCCGGTCGCGAGGAACTCGACGGTGCCCGCGCCCTCGTAGTCGATGGCCTGCGCGGCGCGCCGGGCCGCCGCGAACAGCCGCTCCCGCATCCCGGGCGTGGCCTCGACGAGCGGCGACGGCGCCTCCTCGACCACCTTCTGGTGGCGGCGCTGGATCGAGCACTCCCGCTCCCCCACCGCCCACACGGTCCCGTGCCGGTCCGCGAGGACCTGCACCTCGATGTGCCGGCCCGTTTCGAGGAAGCGCTCGCAGAACACCGTCGGATCGCCGAACGCGGACTGCGCCTCGCGCCGGGCCGCGGCGAGCTGGTCGGGCAGCTCGGCCAGGTCGCGGACCACCCGCATGCCGCGGCCGCCGCCCCCGGCGGACGCCTTGATCAGCACGGGCAGGTCGGCCTCGGTCACCGCGGCAGGGTCCAGCTCGGCCAGCACCGGCACACCGGCGTCGGCCATGATCTTCTTGGCCTCGACCTTCGAACCCATCCGGGCAATCGAGTCCGGGCCCGGCCCGATCCAGGTCAACCCCGCGTCGAGGACCGCCCGCGCGAATTCGGCGTTCTCCGAGAGGAACCCGTAACCCGGGTGGATCGCGTCGGCCCCCGCCGCGCGGGCGGCGGCGATGATCGCCTCGCCGCGCAGGTAGGTATCGGCGGGGGCGGTGCCGGGCAGGCGCACCGCGGCGTCGGCCTCGGCGATGTGGGGGCTGCCGGCGTCCGCGTCGGAGAACACCGCGACGGTGCCGAGGCCGGCGCGCCGGCAGGAGGCGAACACCCGGCGGGCGATCTCGCCGCGGTTGGCGACGAGCACGGTGGTGACGGTATCGGTGTGGTTCACTGCTGCCTCACATCCGGAAGACACCGAAGCTGTCGGTGCCCTCGATCGGCGCGTTGGCGATGGCCGACAGGCACATCCCCACCACGGTGCGGGTGTCGCGCGGGTCGATGACCCCGTCGTCGTAGAGCCGGCCGGACAGGAACATCGGCAGCGACTCCGCCTCGATCTGGTTCTCGATCGCCGCACGCATCGCCTCGTCGGCGGCCTCGTCGAAGGCCTGGCCGCGCGCCTGGGCGGCGGCGCGTCCGACGATGGAGATGACACCGGCGAGCTGGGCGCCGCCCATCACCGCGGATTTGGCGCTGGGCCAGGCGAACAGGAACCGCGGGTCGAACGCCCGGCCGCACATGCCGTAGTGGCCGGCCCCGTAGGAGGCGCCGAGCAGGATCGAGATGTGGGGCACCGTCGAGTTGGAGACGGCATTGATCATCATCGAGCCGTGCTTGATCATGCCGCGTTCCTCGTACTCGCGGCCGACCATGTAGCCGGTGGTGTTGTGCAGGAACAGCAGTGGCGTATTCGCGCGGTTGGCGAGCTGGATGAACTGGGTGGCCTTCTGGGATTCCTCGCTGAACAGCACGCCGCGGGCGTTGGCGAGGATGCCCACCGGGTAGCCGTGCAGACGGGCCCAGCCGGTGACGAGCGACGACCCGTAGAGCGGCTTGAACTCGTCGAAGTCGGAATCGTCGACGATGCGGGCGATCACCTCGCGGGGGTCGAACGGCACCTTGAGGTCGGCGGGCACGATTCCGAGCAGTTCCTCGGGGTCGTAACGCGGTTCGCGCACGTCGGGGTGGGGTTCGGGGCCCTGCTTGCGCCAGTTCAGGCGACGGACGATGCCCCGGCCGATCCGGATCGCATCGGGCTCGTCGACCGCGTAGTAGTCGGCCAGCCCGGAGGTGCGGGCGTGCATCTCCGCGCCGCCGAGGGATTCGTCGTCGGATTCCTCGCCCGTGGCCATCTTCACCAGCGGCGGTCCGGCGAGGAACACCTTCGAGCGCTTCTCGATCATCACCACGTGATCCGACATGCCGGGAATGTAGGCGCCGCCCGCGGTGGAGTTGCCGAACACCAGCGCGATGGTGGGGATGCCGGCGGCGGACAGCTGCGTCAGGTCGCGGAACATGCGTCCGCCGGGGATGAACACCTCCTTCTGGGTGGGCAGGTCGGCGCCGCCCGACTCGACGAGGGAGATCACCGGCAGCCGGTTCTGCATCGCGATGTCGTTGGCGCGGAACCCCTTCCGCAGGGTCCACGGGTTGCTGGTGCCGCCGCGGACGGTGGGGTCGTTGGCGACGATCAGGCATTCGACGCCCTCGACGACGCCGATCCCGGTGACGGTGCTGCCGCCGACCGGGAACTCGGTGCCCCACGCCGCGAGCGGGGACAGCTCGAGGAACGGGGAATCCGGGTCGAGCAGCAGTTCGATGCGTTCGCGCGGGAGCAGCTTGCCGCGTTCGTGGTGGCGCCGGACGTACTTCTCCCCGCCGCCGGCGAGGGCCTTGGCGTGCTCGGTCTCGAGTGCGGCCAGTTCGGCGGTCATCGCCGAGGCCGCGGCGGCGTACTCTGCCGAGGCCGGGTCGAGGGTCGTCTGCAGGATGCTCACGAGGTGTACCCCAATCGTTTCGCCGCGAGCTCGGTGAGAATCTCGGTGGTGCCGCCGCCGATGCCGAGGATGCGCATGTCGCGGTACTGCCGTTCGACCTCGGACTCGGCCATGTAGCCGAGTCCGCCGAACAGCTGCACGGCCTGGTTCGCGACCCATTCGCCGGCCTCGACGGCGGTGTTCTTGGCGAAGCACACCTCGGCGACGAGGTCGCCGTCGCCGACGAGGGCTCGCTCGACGACCCGCCGGCCGTACACGCGCGCGACGTCGACGCGCCGGGCCATCTCGGCGAGGGTGCGCTGCACCGACTGCCGGGAGATCAGCGGCCGGCCGAACGTCTCGCGGTCGCGGCACCACGCCACGGTGAGGTCCAGACACCGCTGTGCGCTCGAATAGGCTTGGGCCGCAAGGGCAATCCGCTCCGAGACGAAGGCCTGGGCGATCTGCGCGAAGCCGCTGTTCTCGGTGCCGACGAGATTCTCGACGGGCACGCGCACGTCGACGAACGACAGTTCGGCGGTGTCGGAGGCACGCCAGCCCATCTTGTCGAGCTTGCGCGAGACGGTGAATCCTTCGGCGCCCTTCTCGATCACCAGCAGCGAGATCCCGGCAGCGCCGGGACGTTCGCTGCCGCCGGTGCGCACGGCGGTCACCACGAAGTCCGCGCGGCAGCCGGAGGTGATGTAGGTCTTGGCGCCGTTGACGACGTAGTGGTCGCCGTCGCGGACGGCGGTGGTGGTCAGGTGCCCCACGTCGGAGCCGCCGCCGGGTTCGGTGATCGCGAGGGAGCCGATGAGCTCGCCCGCGAGGGTCGGCTCGACCCACTTCGCGATCTGCACCTCGTCGCCGGCGGCGACGAGGTGCGGCAGGGCGATGCCGCAGGTGAACAGGGAGGCGAAGGCGCCACCGGAGGCGCCGGCCTCGTGGAATGCCTCGCACACGGTGAGAGTGTCCGCCGCGTCGCCGCCGGACCCCCCGACGACCTCGGGGAATCCGGCGCCGAGAAGTCCGAGGGCGGCGGCCTTCTTGTGCAGGTCGCGGGGCAGTTCGCCGTCGCGCTCCCACGCGGCGAGGTGCGGCAGGACCTCGCGCTGGACGAAGGAGTGGACGGTCGAGCGCAGGTCGCGGCGTTCGGGGGTGTCCCAGATGCTCACTCGGGGTTCTCCATCTCGGGGTTCTCCATCTCGGGGTCCTCCAGGAGGGTCTCGGGGATGTAGAGGTATCTGCTGCGCAGCCACTCGCCGAGGCCCTTGGCCTGCGGGTCGAAGCGGGCCTGTGAGGCGACGCCGCGGCCGAGGATGCCCTCGATCACAAAGTTCACCGCCCGCAGGTTCGGCAGCACGTGACGGGTCACGATGAGGTTCTTCGACTCGGGCAGAAGGGTTTTCAGCGCGTCGACGGTGAGGGTGTGCACCAGCCAGCGCCACTGGTCGTCGGTGCGCACCCACACCCCCACGTTCGCGTCGCCGCCCTTGTCGCCGCTGCGGGCGCCGGCGACGAGCCCGAGCGGCGCGTGCCGGGTGGGCCCCGCGGGGAGCGGCGCGGGCAGCTCGGGCTCGGCGACGGGTTCGAGTGGGCGCGTCGGGGTGACGGGCGGGATCGGGACGCGGCTGCCGTCGGGCAGGACCGCCGTGTGCGGCACCTCGGCGGCGTCGACGTAGCCGGGCGTGAACACGGCGTACGGCTGGCCGTTGCCGGGCGGAGCGGTCAGCGAGAAGCCGGGGTAGCTGGCAAGCGCGTACTCGACGGCGACCGCGGAGAAGGCGCGGCCGACGACCTGCGGGTCGCGGTCGCGGACGGTGCAGCGCAGCAGGGCGCTGGCCGCCTCCTCCGTGTCGGCGTCCGGATGGTCGGTGCGGGCGAGGGTCCACTCGAGCTCGGCCGGACGCGCGGGCAGGCTCGCCTCCATCTGCCGGCGCACCAGCGCCGCCTTGGCCTCGATGTCGAGTCCGGTGAGGACGAACACCGCTTCGTTCCGGAATCCGGCGAGAGCGTTGAGGGAGACCTTCAGCGTCGGCGGGGGCGCCTCACCGCGGACCCCGGTGATGCGGACCCGGTCCGGCCCGACCTGGGTGAGCCGGACGGAGTCGAGGCGCGTCGTCACGTCGGGTCCGGCGTAGCGGCCACCGGTCACCTCGTACAGCAGCTGGGCGGTCACGGTGCCGACGGTGACCGCGCCGCCGGTGCCGGGGTGCTTGGTGATGGTGGAGCTGCCGTCGGCATCGATCTCGGCGATCGGGAAGCCGGGCCGGTCGAGGTCGGCGATCTCGGTGAAGAACGCGTAGTTGCCGCCGGTGGCCTGGGTACCGCACTCGATCACGTGTCCCGCCGCGACCGCACCGGCCAGGGCATCGAAATCGTCCCGGGCCCAGCCGAAGTGGGCGGCGGCCGGGCCGGCGATCACGGAGGCGTCGGTGACACGGCCGGTGACGACGATGTCGGCGCCGGCGGTGAGACACTCGGCGATGCCCCACGCCCCGAGGTAGGCGTTCGCGGTCAGCGGCGGCGGATCGGCGGCCAGGCCGAGTTCGGCGGCGCGGGCGATGAGGTCGTCGCCCTCGACGTACGCGACGGTGACGTCGAGTCCGAGCCGGCCGGCAAGCTCGCGCACGGCCGTCGCCAGCCCGGCGGGATTGAGCCCGCCGGCGTTGGCGACGATCCGCACGCCCTTGTCGACGGCGAGCCCGAGGCAGTCCTCGAGCTGGCGCAGGAACGTCTTGGCGTAGCCGAGCGCCGGGTCCTTCATCCGGTCCCGGCCGAGGATCAGCATGGTCAGCTCGGCGAGATAGTCACCGGTCAGGTAGTCGAGTTCCCCGCCCTCGAGCATCTCGCGCATGGCCGCGAGCCGGTCGCCGTAGAAGCCGGAGCAGTTCCCGATGCGCACCGCCCGTCCGGCCGTGGGGGCGCTCACGCGGTGGCTCCTTCCGGGGCGCGGCCGCCGCCGGGCGGTCCGGCGAACGCCTGCGCGAGGCCGAGCCACGCCTCGGCGTCGGGTCCGGTGGCGACGAGGTCGGTGTCGGCCCGGTGGATCCGCTGGGTCACCAGCCGGCAGAAGTCGAGGGCGGATCCGGTGACGGTCTGGGTGGCGGCGTCGGGCCCCCAGGTCCACTCCTGCCCGTCGGGGGCGGTGAGACGGACGCGGAACGGCTCGGCCGGCGGGGTGCGGCCGTGCACGGCGAAGGCGAAGTCGCGGGTGCGGACGCCGAGATGGGCGATGTGGCGCAGCCGGTGCGTGGGCGGGCGGGTGACGCCGAGCGCGTCGGCCACGTCGCCGCCGTGGGCCCAGGTCTCCATCAGCCGTGCCGTCGCCATGGAGGCCGCACTCATCGGCGGGCCGTACCAGACGATCTTGGTTCCGGCGGGGACGGCCGCGAGGGCGTCGGCGAGGGCGCGGCGGGCGGCACGCCAGTCGGCGAGCAACTCGGCCGGGGGGCGGCGGGCCTGTGCCCGCGCCCCGTCGTCGACGAACCCGTCCGGATCGGTGACCTCGCCGAGCCCGGCGACGAACGCCTCCGGGTCTTCGACGGCGGTGAGGGCGGCGCGATCGGTCCACAGCAGGTGTCCGATCTGGTGGGCGATGGTCCAGTCTTCGGCGGGGGTCGGGGTCGCCCAGCGCTCGTCCGGGAGGTCCGCGACGAGGGCGTCGAGGGACTCGCCCTCGGCACGCAGGTCGTCGAGAAGCGGTTGTAGCTCCGTCATGCGACCAGAGTCACACCCGGGGCGCAAAAAATCAAGCACTCGTGATTGTTTTTCTGGTTGAGGTGGCGCGTGCTGCCGATCGTGCTCCCGTGCGGCAACATTCGTCGCACGCGGGACGGCGGATCCCCCAGGCCACGGAGGACGGATGAGCGGCACAGCACCGGCGCCACGGGGCGGCAGCCGGACCGTGCCCGTCGCGGCCGTGCTCGGCTCGGTGCTCTCCCTGCAGTTCGGCGCGGCCTTCGCCAGCACCCTGTTCGACGACGTCGGTGCCCTCGGCACGGTCACGCTGCGGCTGACGCTCGCCGCGGTGATCCTGTGGGCGGTGGTGCGGCCGTCGGTGCGGCACTGGCGCCCGGCGCAGTGGCGCGGCGTGGTCGCGCTCGGGGCGAGCCTGGCCGCGATGAACGGCTTCTTCTATGTGGCGATCGCCCGGCTGCCGCTCGCGGCGGCGGTCACGATCGAGTTCCTCGGACCGCTCGCCCTCGCCGCGGTCCTCTCCCGCCGCCCGCGGGACGCGCTGTGGGTGGCACTCGCCCTGGCCGGGGTGGTGCTCCTCGGGGCACGCGGCCTCGGCGGGGACGGCGGCGCCCTCGACCCGGCCGGGGTCGGTTTCGCGCTGCTCGCCGCCGCCGGCTGGGCCTGGTACATCGTCGCGGGCTCGCACGTGGCCACCACCGTCTCCGGCGCGGCGGGCCTGACCGTCGCCACCACCGTCGCCGCGGCGCTCGTGCTGCCCCTCGGCCTCGGGACCGCCGGCGCCGGCCTGGCCGATCCCGCGATCCTGGCCGCCGGAGCGGCGGTGGCCCTGCTGTCCTCCGTGGTCCCCTACAGCCTGGAGATGCGGGCGCTGCGGGAGCTGCCGAAGAACGTGTTCGCGATCCTCATCGCTCTCGAACCGGCGGCGGCGGCCCTGGCGGGCGCGCTGGTGCTCGGCCAGTGGGTCCAGCCCGTCGCGGCGGTAGGCATCGCGCTGGTGATCGTCGCCGGCGTCGGCGCCCTGCGCGGCAGCGGCGACCAACGCTAGCCGTCCGCGTCCCCGGGCGCGGCCCCCTGCCGCTCGTCCCCCGCCGGCTCGGCGCGTTCGTCCTGCGCACGGTACGACGCGAGGAGCCGTCTTTCGGCGTCGCGCTTCGGGAAGGCGAAGAACACCAGGACCGCACCGGCGGCGACGACGAGAATGGCGGCGGCATACGCCTTCGTGTCCCCGTCCAGGAACGCCGTGCGCGCGGCGGACATGATGGCGTCGGCGTACTGCGGGTACCGCTCGGCGAGGTCGGCGGCGCTCGCGAACGACTTGGTCAGCGCGGCCTGCGTCTGGTCGCTGATCTCGTCCGCCTCCGGCGACGAGGCGATCGCCGCCGAGATCGACGAAACGTATCCGGCGGTGAGCAACGCCCCGAGGATGGACTGCATCACGGCCCCGCCCAGATCGCGTTGCAGGTCGGCCGTTGCCGACGCCATCCCGGCCCGGGTCACCGGGACCGAGCCGGTCAGCGAGCGGGAGGCGGGCGTGCCGGCGAAACCGACCCCGATCCCCACGAGGCCGTACGCGAGCGCGATCTGCCAGTAACTGGAGGTCTCGTCCCACATCGTCAGCGCGACCGCGAGCCCGAGGAGGATGAACGCGTAGCCGAGCAGCAGGGTGGTGCGCGCACCCCGGCTCTCCACCATCCGGGCCGAGTACGGAGCCACCACGAGCATGCACGCGGCGGCCGGAAGGATCGTCGACCCGGCGGCGAGCGTGGAGTAGCCCAGCACGTTCTGCAGGAACTGCTGACCGACGAACATCGTCCCCATCAGGGTGCCGAACACGATGATGCCCGCCACCGCTGCCACCCAGAACGTCGGCCGCGCGGCCACCTTCAGGTCGAACAGCGGCTCGGGCACCCGCCGCTGCCGCCACACGAATACCGCGCCCGCCACGGCGGTGACGGCGGCGCAGACGAGCGCCGCCGTGCCTCGGCCGCTCTCGGGTGCGAGGTTGACCGTCAGGACGAGCGCCGCCACGAACAGCACCGACACGACACCGCCGACATGATCGACCGGCCCGGAGGTCTCGTTGACGTGCGCGGGAATCAGCACGGCCGCCGCCACGAGGGCGACGGCGGCGAGCGGCACGGTGATCAGAAAGGCCGAGCCCCAGTAGAAGTACTCCAGGAGCAGGCCGGACAGCAGCGGTCCGAGCGCAGCGACCGCACCGCCGGTCGCCGACCACAACGCGATCGCGCGGGTCCGCGAGGCTCCCGACCACAGCGCGGTGATCAGCGCCAGCGTGGTGGGATACGCCAGCCCCGCGGCGAGACCACCGGCCAGCCGGGCCGCGAACAGCACCTCGACGCTCGGTGCGAAGGCCGCCACCAGACACGCGGGTATCGACAGCGCGACGCCGAGCACGAGCAGCTGCTTGCGCCCGTAGCGGTCGCCGATCGCCCCCAGGTACAGCACCGACGCGGCCAGGCCCAGCGAATACCCGACGGCGACCAGGTTCAGTTCCGTCTGGCTCGCGTCGAAGGCCCGGCCGATCGCCGGCAGCGCGATGTTGGCAACCGAGAGATTGAGGTTCGCGACGGCGGCGACCAGGATCAACGTCGCGAGGACGGCCCCGGATCGCCGGGGGCTGCGATCGACCTCGACGGCCGTCACGGCCGCGACCCGTCGTACCGCGATGCGTCCATGTCCCACTCCCGGTGCCGGCTCGGCGCCACGCCGCGTTCGCTCGTACCCCCGGCGAGCAGCGTCCTCGACGATCATGATGACGCACCGGGCGCCGGATTCGGGCCGATTGCGACGATCGGTACGCGATCAGGCGCCGCGGACGATCATCCGCACCAGGTCCCCGGCCGGGCCGGCGAGCTTGCGGGGTGGGCGCCACACCGCGCGCAACGTGCGGGCCAGATCCAGGCCCTCGACCTCGACGGTCCGCAATTCGCCGGACGCGAGGTGATCGGCCACGGCGAGGGTGCTGAGCACGGCCGGGCCGACGCCGCCGAGGGCCGCGGTGCGCACCGCGGCGCCGCTGCCGAGCTCGAGCAGCGGCGACGGCCGCGCGAACTCCCGGAGGGCCAGATCCAGCGTGTGCCGCGTCCCGGAGCCCTCCTCGCGCACGACGAGCGGCGTCGCCGCCAGTTCGGCGACGGTGAGTGGACGCCGGCGCCGCGCCCACGGGTGCGCCGGCGTGACGACCACCACCAGCCGGTCCCGCGCCACCGGGGTGCTGTGCAGTCCCGGTGGGACGGTGGGAGCCTCGACGAACCCGACGTGGCACCGGCCCTCCGCGACCGCGTCGCAGACCTGCCGCGAGTTGTGGACCTGCAGCTGGATCTGCACGTCGTCCCGGAGCCCGCGGAAGCGGCCCAGCCAGCGCGGGATGAGGTGTTCGGCGACCGTCATGCTGGCTGCCACGGTCAGCTCGGCCTGCCGGTCGGCACTCAACGCCGCGGCGGCGTCGAGCAGGCGACGGGCGTCGGCGAGGGTCTGCCGCGCCCAGTGCGCGACCACGGTGCCCTCCGGGGTGAGCGCGGAACCGGCCCGCCCCCGGCGCACGAGCACGGTCCCCAGCTGCTTCTCGAGGCGGCGCACCGCCCGGCTGGCATTGGGCTGCGCGACGCCGGCGGCCCGGGCGGCCGCGCCGAGGCCGCCGTGGTCGTCGATGCCGACGAGCAGCTCCAGAGCGGCGAGGTCCGGCCAGCGAACCGTCGGCGAATGAGGTGACCGCGTCATGCACGAATGATATGTCCGCCCACGACCCGGCGGTGTGGGGCAGACTGCAGGCCGTGGAACTTCGAGGGGTGGACGACGCGGCGGCGGTGCTCGCGGCCCAACCGTTCAGCGTGCTGGTCGGCGCCCGGGTCGCCGCGTACGAGCCGGGCCGCGCGGTGCTCGAGATCCCGCTGCGTCCGGAGTTGCTGCAGCAGTTCGGGTTCGTGCACGGCGGCGTGCTGGCCTACGCCGCGGACAACTCCCTGACCTTCGCGGCGGGAACCGTGCTCGGATCGTCGATCGTGACCACCGGGTTCACGATCGACTACCTGCGCCCGGGCCGCGGCACGCTGCTGCGGGCCGCGGCGACGGTCGTCGACTCGAGCCGGCGACAGGCGCTGTGCCGGTGCGAGATCGTCGCCGTGACCGAGGACGGCACCGAGACACGGGTGGCCGCGGCGCAGGGCGGGGCCCGGGTGATCGACCTCGACCGCCGTTCCGGCCGTGAGCCCGGATCCGGTTCGTAGGCAACGGCGCCGGCCCGGACAGGTCGACTGACCGGGGACCGGAGAGAGGAAGACCGCGATGACGGATCACACCGCCGACGCCTGGGAGATCGCCGCGGCGTACGAGCGCTATGTAGGTCGCTGGAGCCGCCCGGTCGCCTCGAAGTTCCTGCAATGGCTGCCCCCTGCCGGGGCGGGCGCCGCGTGGTGCGATGTGGGGTGCGGGACCGGCGCTCTCGCACACGCCGTCCTTGTCGCCGAGGAACCGTCCCGGGTCGTCGGGGTCGAACCGTCCGAGGGCTTCGCCGCGGCGGCCCGCACCACGGTCGACGATCCCCGCTTCGAGGTCCGGCCGGGTACCGCTGCGGCGATACCGGCCGTGGACGGCGAGTTCGACCGCGTCGTATCCGGATTGGTCCTCAACTTTCTTCCCGATCCGATCGAGGGTCTTGTCGAGATGCGCCGCGTCACCCGAGCGGGCGGGACGATCGGCGGCTACGTGTGGGACTACGCCGAGGGCATGGGAATGATTCGCGCCTTCTGGGATGCGGCCGTCGAACTGGACGAGGCGGCGCGGGACCGGGACGAGGGTGTCCGCTTCCCGCTCTGCCGGCCCGATCCCCTCCACGACCTGCTCGCGTCTGCAGGTCTCACCGGGGTGCGGATCCAGCCGCTCGAGGTTCCCACCGTGTTCGCCGACTTCGACGATTTCTGGGCGCCGTTCCTCGGCGGTCAGGGACCCGCCCCCGGATATTGCATGTCGCTGCCGGCACGGCGCCGAGCCGAACTGCGGACGGTACTCGATGCCCGACTGCGCCGCGACCGAGCCGGTCGGATCGCGCTGACCGCCCGGGCGTGGGCCTTCCACGGCTCCGTGCCCGATTGACACGGGAGTAGATCGTCCAGCCCGGCTGGAACGGCGACGGTGCGGCGGTCACGCCTGCGACGTGACGATGAGCGTGGCGGCGGCGAGGGCCAGAACGACGACCGTGACGGTCAGGACGATGTTGCGCCACCAGTGATGCCTCGCGCGGCCCTCGATGAAGCGCCTCACGCGCGCCCGGTGCTCGCGCCCGCTCGTCACGAGCAGCACGAGCGCCGGCACCAGGCACAGCAGGCCGATCACCACCACCACGGGCGCCGGGCCGGGCGCCAGGCGCAGGAACAGCAGGACCACCGCTCCCAGCCCGGTCGCCGTGCGCAGCCACGCGAGCGTGGTGCGCTCGGGCTGCAGGCCCGGGTCGTCGTGTCTCATCGTGGGCCCGAACGCGACGGCGCGGTCATATCAGGAGGGCCGCGGCGAGGGCCACGGCCCCGACCGCCAGCATCGCCGCGAGCAGGAAGGCGATCCGCGGCGGCGGCAGGGGACGTTCGGTGCGCATCGCGGCCTCGATCTGCAGCCAGCGCCGCAGGGCGGCGATCACCAGGAGCGCGGAGAACACCAGCAGCGTGCACGACAGCGTGGTCCGCACCACCGGCCCCACGACGTCGCCGGCGAAGGTCTCGAGCGCGACGGCCGCCGCGATGACGCCGAGCGCGGTGCGGATCCACGCGAGGAACGTGCGTTCGTTCGCGAGGGTGAAGCGGGCGTCGGGTTCGGCGCCTTCACGCAACGCCCGCGGCCGCCAGTCGCGCAGAGGTCTGGTCACGCCGTCGACCCTATCCCGGTGCCGCCCGATGAGACCGTCGAGGTGGGACGGCGAACCCGGTCAGGCGAGGGTGATCTCGCCGTTCTCGACGGTGACGGCCCTGCTCTCGAGGGGACGCGCGGCGGGCCCGTTCGCGACGGTGCCGTCGAGGTTGAACCGACTGCCGTGGCAGGGACAGTTGATCGTGCCGTCCTGCACGGCCGCGACGGTGCAGCCCTGATGGGTGCAGATCGCGCTGAACGCGAGCACCTCGCCCGCGGCCGGCTGGGTCACCACGACCTTCTGATCGGGGAAGATCCGTCCCCCGCCCACGGGAATGTCGGCGACGGCCGCGAGGGGCTGTCCCGCGGCCGCGTCGGTGCCGGCGTCCTCCGCCGCGGAGGTCTGCCCGGAGGCCGGCTCGTCGCCGTAGGTGCTGCAGGCCGCCGTGGCGGCGACGGCGGCCATCCCGGCACCCAGGAGCACCGAACGGCGGCTGACGGGAGACTGCTCGAGATCCATTTTCCGGCTCCGATCGTGGGAGGGACAGTAGGGGTGGGAAAGACAGTAGGGGTGGGCCGTCAGAACGTGAGGCCCGTCGTGCGGAAGAAGTACAGCGCCGAGGTCGACCACACGACCATGATCGCCGTGAACAGGGCGCCGCCGGCCACCGGAACCGCCCATCCCGGCAGACCTCGCCGGCTCAGCAGCAGCATCTTTGCCACGAACGCCCCGTAGAGGAGGCATCCGGCCAGCGAGTGCCACAGCACCCGCGGCTCGCCGGTGCGAAAACCGAGCGCGTACAGGCAGTGCACCGCGACGGGGACGGTGGCCAGCACCGCGAGGCGGCCCGACCACACGTGCAGGGTCCCGATCCAGCTCGGCGCCCGCAGTCCCGGCATCCGTCCGTACATCACGGCCGCCGAGGCGAGCTGAACCAGTGCAAGCACGCCGGCGAGGGTCGCCAGCCAGGCCTTGACGGCGGTCGGACTGGAGAACCCGGCGACGTTGATCGAGAAGAAGGTCGGCTCGTGCACACTGCCGTACACACCGAGCCCGACCGCGACGAGGGCACCCACCAGGAACGCGACCACGACGGGGGCCGTTCGCGGCGGTGCGACGGGATGGACCTGCGGTGTGCTCATCCGTCCTCCTCCCGGTGTCACCGCGCGGTGGCACCGTCAGAATGTGTCGCTGCCGGACACCGGGTCCGCGGTTACGACCACCCCGTCGACGACCGCCGTCCCGTCCGGCGCCAGGGCCGGGGCGGGCGCGGTGCCGCCGTCGCCGGCGCGGCGCACACCGGTGACCGTCCCGTCCTGCGTGACGATCCAGCTGGCCCGGACGTCGCCCACGTTCGCGAGGTAGAGGCCGGCCGGAGGTTCGGCCGGCGCGGCGTCGAAGGTCCAGCTCCGGTCACCGAGCCACAGGGTGCCGCGCACCGTCGTGCCGTCGAACTCGCCGTCGAGGCGGGCACCGTCTCGGCCCTCGAGCTCGAGCCTGCCGTCCTCGGCATCGCCGGACAGCCAGGACTCGACTGCGCTGCCGTCGCACGCGTACGCGACGGCGTCCTCGCCCTCGACGGCGATCGCGAGCGTGAGGGTTCCGGTGGCGACGGGGATCTGCGCGACGTAGGTGGCCTGCGCGGGAAAGGCCACGGCGGTCGAGGGCGCAGCCGTCGTGGTGGGGGCCGGCGCGGACGTGGCGGCCGGGCCAGGGGCGGGCGTGGGGCCGCCGTCCTCCTTGGAGACGTTGACCGCGAGCAGGACCGCGGCGAGCACCACCACCGCCGCCAACGTGATCAACGGCCCCCTGCGCACCATCGGGTCCCCTCGTCGGTCCGCACTTCAATGATGATGTCGCGGTCGAATCTACTCCGCCGCCGCCCGCCCGCTTAGCGAATCGCCCGCATCAGTCGACGACGACGTCCGCACCGCGGGCCGCGGCCGGACGCGCCTTGAGCGGCTTGCGGGCGGGACCCTTGCTCACGGTCCCGTCCAGACGGAACCGGCTGCCGTGACAGTCGCAGACGATCTCGTCGGCCTCGACGCCGGTGATGTTGCAGCCCGAGTGGGTGCACAGCGCGACGAACGCCCGGTAGTCCCCGGCGACGGGTTGCGTCACCACGAGACGCTTGTCGGCGAACAGGACGCCGCTGCCCACCGGGATGTCGGCCGCGGCAGCCACGACCGCGGCGTCCGGACCGGGCTCAGGCGGCGTGGTCGGTGCGGCGGAGGTGCCGTCGGCGCCACTCTGGTCGGCCTCGGCACCGCACGCGGACAGGACTGCGGCGGCCGCGACCGCACCGGCACCGCCGAAGAGGGCGCGCCGGCACAGACGCGGCTGTCCGGGTGCCTCGTCCGTCGCGGCGGGGCCTCGGTGGGTGGGTTCGATGCTCATTGGGTCGTCCGTTCGGGTCGCCGTCGTGCTGCCGGAACGAGGTTAGCCGCAGACACGGAGAGGGGGCCGCGACGTACGTCACGGCCCCCTCCGGACGGCCGGCTAGTGGACGGCCACCGGCTGCAGTCCCTCCCCGGCCGGATGCTTGACGCGCGTGCGCGGCAGGAACAGCGCCGGGATCACCGCGAGGGCCATGAGGACGGTCGCGACGAGGAACGTGGTCGCGAACGCGTCCGCGAGCGAGGTGAGGATCGATTCCTGCACCGGTGCGGGCAGCTGTTCCAGAGCTGCCGGGTCCATCTGCCCGCCGCCCTCGGGCGCCCCCGCCGGGGTCGCCAGGCGGCTGCTCAGGATCACCGACATGGTCGCGGTGCCCACGGAGCCGGCGGCCTGCTGGACGATGTTCATCAGCGTCGACCCGCGGGCCACGCTCTGATGGGTCAGCGTCTGCAGCGCGGCCGTCATCGTCGGCATCATCGTGGCACCCATGCCCATGCCCATGACGAACAGCGCACCGAGCAGCAGCACGTACGACGTGTCCGTGCCCACCTGCGTGAAGACGGCCATGCCGAGCGTGACGAGGGTCAGGCCGACGAGCACGATCTTCCCGGGTCCGATCCGGTCGACGAGCCGGCCGGCGACCGGCATGGTGAGCATGGCGCCGAGGCCCTGCGGCGCAAGCAGGATGCCCGCCGCCAGGGTCGACTCGCCCCGCACCTGGAGGAAGTAGCTGGGGAACAGCAGTCCTGCGCCGAAGAACGCGATCGCGAACACCGACATGGTGAGCACCGCGAACGTCAGTTGGCGGTTGCGGAACAGGTACAGGTCGATGAGCGGGTTCCGGGCACGCAGGGCGTGGAACACGAACGCGACGATCAGCGCGGCGCCGATCGCGCCCGGCACGAGGACCCGCGTCGCGGCGACGGTGCCGACCTCCGGGATGGACGAGACGCCGAACAGGAACAGCGCCAGGCCCGGCGACAGGAGCGCCATGCCGACGAAGTCGAAGGACTCGGACCGGCTGGGGCGGTCCTTCGGCAGGATCAGCACGGAGGCGACGAGGGCCACGGCGCCGATGGGCAGGTTGATCAGGAAGATCCAGTGCCAGCTGGCGGTGTCGATCAGCCAGCCGCCGAGGATCGGGCCCCCGATCGGGCCCAGCAGCATCGGGATGCCGAGCACCGCCATCACGCGGCCGACCCGGTGCGGTCCCGCGGCGTGGGTCATGATCGTCATGCCCAGCGGCATAAGCATGCCGCCGCCCAGGCCCTGCACCACGCGGAACCCGATGAGCGACGTGATGTCCCACGCCATGCTGCACAGCACGGACCCGGCGACGAACAGGACGAGGGCGGCGAGGTACAGCCGTTTGGTGCCGAACCGGTCCGCGGCCCAGCCCGTGAGCGGAATCACGCTGGCCAGCGCCAGCGTGTAGGCGGTCATCGTCCACGCGACGGTCGCGTAGCTGGAGTCGAAGTCCTCCATGAACGTCGGCACGGCGACGGAGACGACCGTCACGTCGAGGATCGACATGATGGCGCCGAGCACCACCACCGACGCGATCTTCAGAACTGCCGCGTCGAGCTTGTCGCTCGCCGGCGCGGCGGCCGGGCCCGCATGGGGGGCTGTCATGGGTCGGTCCTCTCGAGGCGCGATGGCAGGCAGACCTGCCAGGATGGGATCGAGGGGGCCGGGCACCACGTCGTACCGTGCGGCGACGACGATCTCGGCGCGAGCCGCGTGTCACCCTCGACGTGCCCGGCGACCAGCGCGCGCCCCGACAGCGCGGCGGATCGACATCCCGGCCTGCGCTCCCCCGGCGGACGTCGCCGCGGGCGGTGCCGGGCACCGCCGAAAGATACTAGTCCCGACGCAGGCGGAGCCCCAACCGATTATCGGCGCACCAGACGCAGCAGGCTTCGCCCCGGCCGCGGCCGCCCGGCCGCGGTCTCCGTGAGGCGGGCGCGGTCGGTCAGCTTGACGCGCGGCCGGCCGGCGGCGCGGCCGGCCGCCCGCTCGGCCCCGTCGATCTCGTGCCATCCGCTCAGGCCCACCCGGGTGGGCCGCCGCTGCCCGAGCAGGCGATCGAGTTCCCGCCGGCCACCGGCCGGACGCGCGAGCCGGCCGGCGTCGAAGTCGGCGAGCAGGGCCGCGACCGTCTCCTTGGCGCACGCCTTGTTGGTTCCGATCACGCCGCTCGGACCGCGCTTGATCCACCCGGTGACGTACACGCCGGGTCCGGCGGCGGTGACCCGCCCGCCCTCGTTGGGGACGATCCCCCGTCGCTCGTCGAACGGCACTCCCGGGAGGGGGACCCCGCGGTAGCCGATCGAGCGCAGCACCAGCTGCGCGTCGAGGTGCAGGGCCTGCCCGGCGGGCCGGGCGACGAGTGCACCGTCGTCGCCGGCGATCAGGTCGTTGCGTACCGCGCGCAGTCCGGTGACCCGTTCGGTGCCCTCGATCTCGGTGGGCGACACGAGATAGCGGAACACGATGCGCTTGTTCCCCGGCCGGGGCTCGCGGCGCGCGTACTCGCGCGCGAGCCGCATGCGCATCGCGACCGCCGGGTCGGCGGCGGCGAGCGCCGCGCTGGCGGGATCGAGCTCGAGCTCGGTCTCGTCGACGACGACGTCGACGCCGTTCAGATCGCCGAGGGCGAGGAACTCGGGGTTGCTGTAGGCCGCCTGGGCCGGACCCCGGCGGCCCAGCAGGACGACCTCGCGGATGTTGCTCCGGCGCAGCGCCTCGAGGGCGTGATCGGCGATGTCGGTGCGGGCCAGCTCGTCGACGTCCATGGTGAGGATGCGGGCGACGTCGAGGGCGACGTTGCCGTTGCCGACCACGACCGCGCGTTCGCCGGAGAGGTCGAAGACCCGGTCGGCGTAGTCGGGGTGGCCGTTGTACCAGGCGACGAACTCGGTGGCGGCGTGGCTGCCGGGAAGGTCCTCGCCGGCGATGCCGAGGTTGCGGTCGGCGGACGCCCCGGTCGCGTAGACGACGGCGTGGTGATGGGCGAGCAGCTCGGCGTGGTCGATGTCGCGGCCGACCTCGACGTCGAGGTGCAGGGCGAACGCGTCGCGGCGGAACGACCATTCGAACGACTCGGTGACGGCCTTGGTACCGGGGTGGTCGGGTGCGACACCGCTGCGGACGAGTCCCCAGGGGGTGGGGAGCCGGTCGAACATGTCCACCTCGACGTTCGAGCGCTCGAGCAGTTCCTGCGCGGCGTAACAGGCCGCCGGACCGGCACCGACGACCGCCACGCGCAGGGTGCCCTGTCCCCGCGGCGGGGCCGGGACGGGTGTCAGCGGGATCCAGTTCTCGGGCATCGGGTGCGCCGTGTAGTAGTCGGCGTTGATGTCCTTGAACCGGGCCTGAGCCTCGGTGAGCCGGTCCTCCGGGAAGATCGCCTCGACCGGGCAGGCGTCCGCGCACGCGCCGCAGTCGATGCAGGCCTGCGGGTCGATGTGCAGCATCTCGGTCTGCGCGAACTCCCGCTCCTCGGGCGTGGGATGGATGCAGTTCACCGGGCACACGGCGACGCAGCTCGCGTCGTTGCAGCACGTCTGGGTGATCACATAGGCCATGTCGTGTCCTCGAAGAGCCGGGACCGGATTTCATGTGACATCCGGTAACAGTTAACTCCACTGTAGCCTCGATGTCTCGCCCCTCGCAAGATTCGCTGCAGCCCTGCCCCGCAGCTGTCAGAATCGGCAGGGGCCGACGACGAGCAGGGGGACGAATGGGTTCGGACACGGCCGCGAAACCGGCACCGGAGAAGTCCGCGGCGGAGGACGCGCTGGCGCAGCCCCTCGGGGCCGCGCCCCCGCCCGACGACGCGTTCCGGTCCACGCGCACGGTGCGCACCGGCGACGTCGACAACCGGGAACGGCTCCGTCTCGACGGCGTGGCCCGCTACCTGCAGGACATCGGCACCGACAACCTCGACGCCGTCGACGCCACCGCCACCGACCCGCTGTGGATCGTGCGCCGCACCGTCGTCGACGTGCACCGGCCGGCCCGCTTCCGCGAACAACTCGAACTGCGCCGGTGGTGCGACGCCTTGTCCACGCGATGGGCCAACGTCCGCGTGCGGCTCGACGGCACCGGCGACGCCCTGATCGACACCTCGGCGTTCTGGATCAACATCGGGCCCACCAACGGGATGCCGGCCCGGATCAGCGACCGGCTCTGGGAGCACATGGCCCGCCATGCGGAGGACACCCGGCTGCGATGGCGGGCATGGCTGCCGCCCACGCCGTCCGACGACGCCGACGCCGGCACGGCCTTCCCGCTACGGGCCACCGACATCGACCCGTTCGACCACGTCAACAACGCCGCCTACTGGCACGGCATCGAGGAGCACCTGGCCGGCCGGCCGGAGCTGCAGACCGCGCCGTACCGTGCGGTGATCGAGCACCTTCGACCGGTCGTCGCCGGCGACGCGCTGGTCCTGCGCGCCCGTCACGAGACCGACGCGCTGACCCTGTGGTTCACGGTCGGCGACGAGGTGCGCGCGGTGGCACGCGTCGGCCGCCGGTG
This sequence comes from Rhodococcus sp. YH1, assembly GCF_009939605.1. Classification (NCBI taxonomy): domain Bacteria; kingdom Bacillati; phylum Actinomycetota; class Actinomycetes; order Mycobacteriales; family Nocardiaceae; genus Rhodococcus; species Rhodococcus sp. YH1. Next base: position 25,647 of record NZ_WVTE01000196.1, read on the forward strand.
ACCCTGACCACCTAGGGTGAACCCATGACCCGCACCCTGATCCTGTTGCGGCACGGGAAGTCCGCGTACCCGGACGGCGTCGCCGATCACGAGCGCCCCCTTGCCCCACGGGGACGACGCGAGGCCGGCCTCGCCGGACGCTGGCTGCGGGCCCACCAGCCCCCGATCGACGCCGTGCTGTGCTCGAGCGCGACGCGCGCCCGCAAGACCCTGGCGGAGGCCGCCGTCGAGGTCCCCACGGAGATCCTCGACGACCTCTACGAGGCCACGCCGGGGAAGATCGTCGACGCGATCCGCCAGGTCCCGGACGACGTGTCGACCCTGCTCGTGGTGGGCCACGAGCCCGTCCTGTCCGCGACGACGCTGCTGCTCTCGGACGACCACGACTCGGATGCCGCCCGTCAGATCATCGAGAAGTTCCCGACCTCCGCGGTGGCGGTGCTGGCGGTGCGGGGGCCGTGGCACGACCTGGGCCCGCGTGGTGCGGCCCTGGTCGACTTCCACATCCCGCGCTGACCGGGACGCCGACCGGGAATCGCCCTACTCGGCCGCGGCGGCGAGCGCCTCGAGATAGGCGTCGATGCCCCACGTCAGCGACAGCACGGTCGGCGGCGACACAGCGGCGATGAGCTCGGTGCCGTTGACCTTCGCGACCCGACCGTCGGTCACCTGCCCCATGGTCCGCGCCCACGGCTGGGCGAGCGTGCGCTCCTGGGCCGCGGCGTCGTCGGCGTAGGAGAGCAGGATGTCGCTGGTGAGCTTGCCGGCCTCCTCGAAGCTGAGGGTGAAGTAGAAGCTGGACTCGTCGGTGCTCAGCTCGGCCACGCTGGGTGCGCTCACCAGACCGAGGTCGGTGAGGAACTCCACGCGCGAGTCGGCCGGCTTGTAGACGTAGAAGGTGTCGCCGGTGTCCCACACCGCGGCGACGGTCCTGCCCCGCAGCTGCGGATAGGCTGCCGCCTTCTCCGCGATGGTGGCCTCGGTGTCGGCGATCAGCCGGGCCGCCTCGCCGGATCTGCCGAGCGCCTGCCCGACGGTGGCGACGACGTCGCGCCACGGGGTGGCCCACGGCTCGTCCGGGTACGCGACGGTCGGCGCGATCCGGCTCAGCGTCTCGTACTGCTCCCGGGTGAGCCCGGAGTAGTTGGCGAGAATGACGTCCGGCCGCGCCGCCGCGATCTGCTCCACCGGCACGTCCGTGCCGTCGTTCGGCAGGACGGCCGGTGTCTCGGCACCCAGCTCGGCGAGCCGGTCCCCGATCCACGGCAGCACCCCCTGCGCGTCGCCGCCGTAGGACTGGGCCGGGATGGCAACGGGCACGACGCCGAGCGCGAGCGCGGCATCGGTGCTGCCGAAGCCCCACGTGACCACCCGCTCGGGTTCGCCGTCGAGCGTCGTGCTGCCGAGGGCGTGTTCGATCGTGACCGGGAACGCGCCTCCGGCCGCGGACGACGACTCGCCGGCCTCGTCGCTCCCCGACGAGCACGCGGTCAGGACGAACGTGAGAGCGAGTCCGGCTGCGGCGAGCAGCCTCGGGATTCGGGTCGACGGCACAGGCGTTCCCTTCGGGTTGTTAGGAGTGCCTACCCAAACTAGCCGACGACCGGCGCGGCCGTGACGCCCACCCCGGAAACCAGGAAGGCCCCGCCCCCGAAGAGAAGAGGGCGGGACCTTCGTGGCCACGGCAGAGAGCCGGGCCGCAGCCGGTTTCCCGGCCGCGGCGACGGATCTACCGGTAGTCGCTGGAGTAACCGTAATCGTCGAGCGGAACCGCAGCGCCGGTGTTCTGGCCGAAGCCCTCCGGCGAGTAGTACTGATCCTCGTACGACGGGATCGCGTACGCGGCCGCGCGGGCCTCCTCGGTCGGCTGCACCTGGATGTTCCGGTACCGGTTGATGCCGGTGCCGGCCGGGATCAGCTTGCCGATGATCACGTTCTCCTTCAGACCGATCAGCTTGTCCGAGCGGCAGTTGATCGCCGCGTCGGTCAGCACGCGAGTGGTCTCCTGGAACGACGCCGCCGACAGCCACGAATCGGTGGCCAGCGACGCCTTGGTGATACCCATGAGCACGGGACGACCGGCAGCCGGCTCGCCGCCCTCGGCGACGACCCGCCGGTTGGAGGCCTCGAACTCGCTGCGCTCGACCAGCGAACCGGGCAGGAACTCCGTCGAACCCGAGTCGATGATCGTGACGCGACGCAGCATCTGGCGCACGATGACCTCGATGTGCTTGTCGTGGATCGACACACCCTGGCTGCGGTACACCTCCTGAACCTCGTTCACGAGGTGGACCTGCACCTGACGCGGACCCATGACACGCAGCACCTCGTGCGGATCGGCAGCACCCTCGAGGAGCTGCTGACCGACCTCCACGTGGTCGCCGTCGGCGAGGATGCCCTCGGTGCCGTTCGCCTTCCGGATCACGTGCAGACGCTGACGCTTCGACAGCTTGTCGTACACGACCTCCTCGCCGCCGTCGTCCGGGACGATGGTGATCTTGTAGAAGCGGTCGTCGTCCTCGAGGCGCACGCGGCCGGAGACGTCGGCGATGGGCGCCTTGCCCTTCGGGACGCGGGCCTCGAACAGCTCCTGCACTCGCGGCAGACCGCCGGTGATGTCCTCACCGACGCCACCCTGGTGGAACGTACGCATCGTCAGCTGCGTACCGGGCTCACCGATCGACTGCGCGGCGACGATACCGACGGCCTCGCCGATGTCGACGAGCTTGCCGGTCGCCATCGAGCGGCCGTAGCAGGTGGCGCACACGCCGGTGCCGGTGTCGCAGGTCAGCACGGAGCGGACCTTGACCTTCCGGATGCCGGCGGCCAGCAGGGCCTCGATCGCCGGGTCGCCGAGGTCGCTGCCCCGGGTGACGACGACGTTGCCGTCCGCGTCGACCGCATCGGTGGCCAGCGTACGGGCGTACGTGCTGGTCTCGATGTGGGCGTCGCGCACCAGGCGGCCGGTCTCGTTGCCCGCGCCGTCGCGCTCGGGCTCGGCGATGACCATCTCGATACCGCGCGGGGTGCCGCAGTCGGTCTCGCGGACGATGACGTCCTGCGACACGTCGACCAGACGACGGGTCAGGTAACCCGAGTCGGCGGTACGGAGCGCGGTGTCGGCCAGACCCTTACGGGCACCGTGGGTGTTGATGAAGTACTCGAGCACGGTCAGGCCCTCACGGAACGAGGACTTGATCGGGCGCGGGATGAACTCACCCTTCGGGTTCGTCACCAGACCCTTCATGCCCGCGAGCGAGCGGATCTGGGTCATGTTGCCCGCGGCGCCGGACTTCACGATCGTCGGGATCGGGTTGTCGTCCGGGTAGTGCGCTTCCATGGCCTGACCGACCTCTTCGGTCGCCTCCTGCCACAGCTTGACGAGCGAGTCGCGCCGCTCCTCCTTCGAGAGGGCACCACGAGCGAACTTGCGCTCGAGCTGATCCGCGGACGCCTCGTAGCGCTCGAGGATCTCCTTCTTCTCCGGCGGCACCAGCACGTCGGCCATCGACACGGTGACACCCGAGCGGGTGGCCCAGTAGAAGCCGGCGTCCTTGAGCTTGTCGACGGTCTGCGCGACGACGATCATCGGGTAGCGCTCGGCCAGATCGTTGATGATCGCGGCCTGACGCTTCTTCGGCATGACGTCGTTGACGAAGCCGTAGTTCACCGGCAGCAGCTCGTTGAACAGCACGCGACCGAGCGTGGTCTGCACGGTCCAGCCGTCACCGTAGTTCCAGCCGTCGGGGAACAGCTCGGCCTCGACGTCCTTCGGCGGGCGCTGCCGCGTCAGGCGCACCTTGATCGGGGCCTGCACCGAGAGCACGCCGCGGTCGACGGCCATGATGGCCTCGGCCGGGGACGAGTACACGCCCTGCTCCGGCTCGTCGTCGGTGGCCGACCGGTACGCGCCCGGCGCGTCCTCGACCAGGCGGGTCAGGTGGAACAGACCGGTCACCATGTCCAGACGCGGCATGGCGAGCGGACGACCCGACGCCGGCGACAGGATGTTGTTCGACGACAGCATCAGGACGCGGGCCTCGGCCTGCGCCTCCGCGGACAGCGGCAGGTGCACGGCCATCTGGTCGCCGTCGAAGTCGGCGTTGAACGCCTCACACACGAGCGGGTGCAGCTGGATGGCCTTGCCCTCGACGAGCTGCGGCTCGAACGCCTGGATACCGAGGCGGTGCAGCGTAGGAGCACGGTTGAGCAGCACGGGGTGCTCGTTGATGACCTCTTCGAGGACGTCCCACACCTGCGGGCGCTGCCGCTCGACCATGCGCTTCGCGGACTTGATGTTCTGCGCGTGGTTCAGGTCGACCAGGCGCTTCATCACGAACGGCTTGAACAGCTCGAGCGCCATCAGCTTCGGCAGACCGCACTGGTGCAGCTTGAGCTGCGGGCCGACGACGATGACCGAACGGCCGGAGTAGTCGACGCGCTTGCCGAGCAGGTTCTGACGGAACCGGCCCTGCTTGCCTTTGAGGAGGTCGGACAGCGACTTCAGCGGACGGTTGCCCGGGCCGGTGACCGGCCGGCCACGACGGCCGTTGTCGAACAGCGCGTCCACGGACTCCTGCAGCATCCGCTTCTCGTTGTTGACGATGATCTCGGGGGCGCCGAGGTCGATCAGTCGCTTGAGGCGGTTGTTGCGGTTGATGACGCGGCGGTACAGGTCGTTCAGGTCGGAGGTCGCGAAGCGGCCACCGTCGAGCTGCACCATCGGACGCAGCTCCGGCGGGATCACCGGCACCGCATCGAGAACCATGCCCATGGGCGAGTTACCGGACTGCTGGAACGCCGCGACGACCTTCAGTCGCTTCAGGGCGCGCAGCTTCTTCTGGCCCTTGCCGCTGCGGATGGTCTCGCGCAGCGACTCGGCCTCGGCGTCGATATCGAAGTTCTCGATGAGCTTCTGGATCGACTCGGCACCCATCGCGCCGGTGAAGTACTCGCCGTAGCGGTCCTGCAGCTCGCGGTAGAGCAGCTCGTCGACGATCAGGTCCTTCGGCTTGAGCTTGGTGAAGGTGTTCCAGATCTCCTCGAGCCGGTCCAGCTCACGCTGGGCGCGGTCGCGCAGCTGACGCATCTCGCGCTCGCCGCCGTCCTTGACCTTGCGGCGGACGTCGGACTTGGCACCCTCCGCCTCGAGCTCGGCCAGGTCGGCCTCGAGCTTCTGCGCGCGGGCCTCGAGGTCGGCGTCGCGCTGATCGGCGACGGACTTCTTCTCGACCTCCATCTCGGCCTCGAGGGTCGAGAGCTCGTTGTGGCGCAGCTCGTCGTCCACCGCCGTGATGACGTACGCGGCGAAGTAGATGATCTTCTCGAGATCCTTCGGCGCCAGGTCGAGCAGGTAGCCGAGGCGGCTCGGCACACCCTTGAAGTACCAGATGTGCGTGACCGGCGCGGCGAGCTCGATGTGGCCCATGCGCTCACGACGCACCTTGGCTCGAGTGACCTCGACGCCGCAGCGCTCACAGATGATGCCCTTGAAGCGGACACGCTTGTACTTGCCGCAGTAGCACTCCCAGTCCCGGGTGGGGCCGAAGATCTTCTCGCAGAAGAGGCCGTCCTTCTCGGGCTTGAGCGTGCGGTAGTTGATGGTCTCCGGCTTCTTGACCTCGCCGTACGACCAGTTGCGGATGTCCTCCGCAGTGGCCAGGCCGATGCGGAGTTCATCGAAGAAGTTGACGTCGAGCACGTAACTTCCTTTCCCCTTTACGGGTTTTGTTGCTGCTAGTTGTCGCTATCGCTGCCGGGGCCCGATGAGATACGCGCCGGCTGAGCGGGGCGTATCTCATCGGGTCGGCTCCTAGTTCGCGAGGTCGTCGACCGTGGCCGACTCGTTGCGGGAAAGGTTGATGCCCAGGTTGGCCGCCGCCCGCTCGAGGTCCTCGTCGTCGCCGTCGGCCATCGCGATGGCCGCGCCGTCGCTGGACAGCACCTCCACGTTCAGGCACAGCGACTGGAGCTCCTTGAGGAGCACCTTGAAGGACTCGGGGATGCCCGGCTCCGGGATGTTCTCGCCCTTCACGATGGCCTCGTAGACCTTCACGCGGCCCACCACGTCGTCCGACTTGATGGTGAGCAGCTCCTGCAGCGTGTACGCCGCACCGTAGGCCTGCATGGCCCAGCACTCCATCTCACCGAAGCGCTGGCCACCGAACTGCGCCTTACCACCGAGCGGCTGCTGGGTGATCATCGAGTACGGGCCGGTCGAACGCGCGTGGATCTTGTCGTCGACCAGGTGGTGCAGCTTGATGATGTACATGTAGCCGACCGACACCGGGTACGGGAACGGCTCGCCGGAGCGACCGTCGAACAGCGTCGCCTTGCCGTCGGGGCCGACCATGACCTCGCCGTCGCGGTTCGGCAGCGTGGAGCCCAGCAGGCCCGTCAGCTCGTCCTCGCGGGCACCGTCGAACACCGGGGTGGCGATGTTGGTGTTCGGCTCGGCGGCGAGCATGTCGTCGGACAGGTTCTTCGCCCACTCCGGACGCTCGCCGTCCCCGGCCACCTGGACGTTCCAGCCGGCCTTGCCGATCCAGCCGAGATGCGTCTCGAGGATCTGGCCGATGTTCATACGACGCGGAACACCGTGGGTGTTGAGGATGATGTCGACCGGGGTGCCGTCGGGCAGGAACGGCATGTCCTCCTGCGGGAGGATCTTGCCGATGACGCCCTTGTTGCCGTGCCGGCCGGCGAGCTTGTCGCCGTCCTGGATCTTGCGCTTCTGCGCCACGTACACGCGGACCAGCTCGTTGACACCCGGGGGCAGATCGTCGTCGTCCTCGCGCGAGAACACGCGGACGCCGATGACCTTGCCGGTCTCGCCGTGCGGCACCTTCAGCGACGTGTCGCGCACCTCGCGGGCCTTCTCGCCGAAGATCGCGCGCAGCAGCCGCTCCTCGGGGGTCAGCTCGGTCTCGCCCTTCGGGGTGACCTTGCCGACGAGGATGTCGCCGTCGCGCACCTCGGCACCGATGCGCACGATGCCGCGCTCGTCGAGGTCCGCGAGGACCTCGTCGGAGACGTTGGGGATGTCGCGGGTGATCTCCTCGGCACCGAGCTTGGTGTCGCGGGCGTCGATCTCGTGCTCCTCGATGTGGATCGAGGTGAGCACGTCCTCCTCCACAAGGCGCTGCGACAGGATGATCGCGTCCTCGTAGTTGTGGCCTTCCCACGGCATGATCGCCACGAGCAGGTTCTTGCCGAGCGCCATCTCACCGTTCTCGGTGCAGGGGCCGTCGGCGAGGACCTGGCCGGACTCGACGCGCTGGCCCTCGTCCACGATCGGCCGCTGGTTCGAGCAGGTGCCCTGGTTCGAGCGGTCGAACTTGCGCAGCCGGTAGGTGCGACGGGTGCCGTCGTCGGCCATCACGGTGATGAAGTCGGCCGAGACCTCCTCGATCACGCCCGACTTCTCGGTGACGACGACGTCGCCGGCATCGACGGCGGCACGCAGCTCCATGCCGGTACCGACGACCGGGGCCTCGTTGCGCACCAGCGGCACGGCCTGACGCTGCATGTTCGCACCCATGAGGGCACGGTTGGCGTCGTCGTGCTCGAGGAACGGGATCATGGCCGTGGCCACCGACACCATCTGCCGCGGCGAGACGTCCATGTAGTCGACCTCGGTCGCCGCGACGAACTCGACCTCGCCGCCCTTCTTGCGGACGAGGACGCGCTCCTCGGTGAAGCGGCCGTCGGCGTCGACCGGCGAGTTGGCCTGCGCCACGACGTGGCGGTCCTCCTCGTCGGCGGTCAGGTAGTCGACCTGGTCGGTGACGATGCCGCCCTCGACCTTGCGGTACGGGGTCTCGATGAAACCGAACGGGTTGACCCGCGCGTACACCGACAGAGAGCCGATCAGGCCGATGTTCGGGCCTTCCGGCGTCTCGATCGGGCACATGCGGCCGTAGTGCGAGTGGTGGACGTCGCGGACCTCGAGGCCGGCCCGCTCACGGGACAGACCACCGGGGCCGAGCGCCGAGAGGCGGCGCTTGTGGGTCAGGCCCGACAGCGGGTTGTTCTGGTCCATGAACTGCGACAGCTGGGAGGTTCCGAAGAACTCCTTGATCGCGGCCACGACGGGACGGATGTTGATCAGCGTCTGCGGCGTGATGGCCTCGACGTCCTGGGTGGTCATCCGCTCGCGGACGACGCGCTCCATGCGGGACAGGCCGACGCGGATCTGGTTCTGGATGAGCTCGCCGACGGTGCGCAGGCGACGGTTGCCGAAGTGGTCGATGTCGTCGACCTCGACGGGAACCTCGACGCCGCCGGGCGCCGTCATGGTGGTCTCGCTCGCGTGCAGGCGCACCAGGTACTCGATCGTGGCGACGATGTCTTCCTCGGTGAGGGTCGACGCCTCGATCGGCTGGCCGGCGTTCAGGCCCAGCTTCTTGTTGATCTTGTAACGTCCCACGCGCGCCAGGTCGTAGCGCTTGTCCTTGAAGAAGAGGTTCTCCAGCAGGGTCTGCGCGCTCTCCTTGGTGGGCGGCTCGCCCGGGCGCAGCTTGCGGTAGATGTCGAGCAGCGCCTCGTCGGTGCCGGCCGTGTTGTCCTTCTCGAGGGTGGACATCATGATCTCGGAGAAGCCGAAGCGCTCGACGATCTGCTCGTTGGTCCAGCCGAGGGCCTTGAGCAGCACGGTGACCGGCTGGCGGCGCTTGCGGTCGATCCGCACGCCGACGGTGTCGCGCTTGTCGACGTCGAACTCGAGCCACGCGCCGCGGCCCGGGATCACCTTGACGCTGTGCAGGTCCTTCTCGGTGCTCTTGTCGACCGCGCGGTCGAAGTACACGCCCGGGGAGCGCACCAGCTGCGAGACGACGACACGCTCGGTGCCGTTGATGATGAAGGTGCCCTTGTCGGTCATCATCGGGAAGTCACCCATGAAGACCGTCTGGCTCTTGATCTCGCCGGTGTTGTTGTTGATGAACTCGGCAGTGACGAACAGCGGCGCCGCGTACGTCATGTCCTTGTCCTTGCACTCCTCGACCGAGGCCTTGACCTCGTCGAAGCGCGGATCGGAGAAGGACAGGGACATCGACCCGGAGAAGTCCTCGATCGGAGAGAGCTCCGCCAGGATCTCCTCGAGGCCACCGACGACGGGGCCGTCACCGCGCTCGGCAGCGAGCGCGCGCCAGCGCTCCGAGCCGATCAGCCATTCGAAGGAATCTGTCTGTAGATCGAGGAGCCCAGGGACTTCGAGAGGTTCGCGAATCTTCGCGAACGACACCCTCTTCGGGGCTCCGGGGATTCCGGCAACTGCCTTGGTCTGGCTAGAGACTGCCAAGATGCGTCCTTCCAGCACCTCACGCGGGCCGCTCCAACCGGTGCGACCGCCGCTGTACCTGCTTCTTCATGTGGGGCGTTATCGCTGGTCGCAACCCGAACGACAACCCCACCACGAAGTCGGCGGAACGAGCCCCGAAGGGCAACGCTCCCGGCGATGCGGTCGAAGGATGGACAGGAGGCAGCCAGCGCAAAGTCCGAACTTACACCCAAAAGTCGCAGATGTCGAGCGACGGCACGAAAAGAAGCGCCCGACCCCGGGCGCCCAGGACGCGTATTCGTGCGTGCGTACCGATAGAGTGACCGCTCACGCCGCCCGCGTCAAGAGCAACCAGGCCGATTGTCCCGTCGGAACGTCCGTCACCGGTCCCGGATCTCGGAGACCAGCCACTTGCCGTCGATCCTCTCCATCCGCACCAGCAGCGGCGCCGACGCACTGCCCTGGGCGACCGCGTCGCCCGTCGCGCTGACGCTGATGAACGCCGCGACCTCGGCGCGGTCGTCGTCGAGCATCGACGCACCGATGTGGTCGATCCGCACCTCCGTCGCGGTGTGCGTCTGCACCGCGGCCTGCTTGGTGACCTCCGCGGTCAGGTCGAACTCCTCCCGCATCGGCGGGGTGAGGACCTCGCGGATCTCGGCGAAGTCCTGGTCGATCGTCTCGTGGTTGTAGCCGTGCATCGTCTCGATCGCATGACCGGCGGCAGCGGTGACCTCCGCCGTCGCGGCGCTGTGGACCCACGCCTCGTTGCTCACCGTCGCACCGGGACGGGCGGCAGCGACCGCGGCGAACGCACCGAGTGCGACCGCGGCACCGCCGAGGATCGCCACCGGGCGCCAGCTGCCGCGCGCGACGGTGCCGCCGGGCTGCTCCCCCGGCTCCCGCTCCGCTCCGGCGTCCTCGACCGGTGCCGGCGTGCGCAGGCCGGGAGCGCTCTTGCGGGCCGTCTCGGACCCGGAAGCTGTGGGGGCTTTCCCGGCCGGCTCCACCGGGGCCGGTGTGGGCGCCTGCGGCGCGGTGGTCGCGGTCGTCGCGGGCCCGGTCGTCGCGGGCCCGGTCACCGCGGGCCCGGTGGTCGCGGACTCGGTCGTCGCGGACTCGGTCGTCGCGGACTCGGTCGTCGCGGGGCGGGCGGCACCGCCCGGGGCCGGGGTCCGGCCCGTTCCCGCGATCTTGGGCCGCCGGCCCCTCGGGGGACCCATCGGATTGGGCTTGCGACGCTGCGGGGGCACTACACACTCTCCTTCATGGCTCACTCGCCTCCGGCGGATCCGGGATCGGCCGGTGCGGGCGCAGGAGCGCCCGGGGCGGGCGCGGGATCGGCCGGCGGCGCGGGTTGCTGCGCTCCTTCCACGGGCCCGCCGCCGAGCTGCACCGAGTCCAGCGGCTGGATCGTCTCCGCCTTCCAGATGTCGCCGTCCTTGCGCATCGCCACGTTCACGGTGACCTTGTTCTCGACGAAGTTGTCGGGCCAGGTGGTCTTCACCGCCAGGACGATCAGGGCGTTCGCCGTGTTCGCGTCCGTGTCCAGCGCCGTCAGGGAGCCGAACAGCACGTTCGCCGACATGCCCGTGCCCGTCTGTGCCACCTGCTGACGGATCTGCTGCTCCGTCGCGGCCAGGTCGTTGTTCAGGGCCTCACCGGTGATCGACGAACGCATGTTCTCGATCGACCGGTCGACGTCGGCGGCGTCGACGCTGTTGAGGTTGATCGCGGCCTGCATCGCCCCGGACAGGGCGGCGTCCCGCGCATCGGCCGTCGGGCGGTCGGCGAGCAGGGCCCGCCCCCATCCGAAGCCGAACCAGGCGGCCGCCACGAGGGCGATCACCGCCAGCACGCTCACCACTGCCAGGACGATCCTGCGTATCTTGTCGCCGCCCGCCCCCGCCGTCTGCGGGGGACGGGACGTCGTGTCTGCGGTCACTGCACCAACCTACTTACCTACTTCGGGGTGACTCCGAGCAACGGCGCGAGCTGCGTCGCGATCGGATTCAGATTGAGCTTGTCCGGATCCTGCTTCGGCGTGAAGTCCCACGGCTGGATCGTCGCCGGGTCGGCGAACACGATCCGGTTCGCGCTCCGCACGCCGGTGACGCTGCCCTGCGGGGCCTCACAGGACGCCTCCGTGTTGAACGGAAAGTCCTGTTGGGTGTCGTCGAAGTTGGGATCCCGGCGCTGCATCTCGTCGAGGATCGCCTGAGTGCCCTCGTACCCGAGGGTGCACGACGGCGGGTTGTTCGTCTCGAGCAGGATGCCCTGCCGGACCGTGCCGTCGCCGGGCGCCACCGTCCCGGCGCTGGCCGCCACGGCCGGCAGGAACGCGAGCAGCGGCTGCAACGCGACCGCCTGCGGGCCGAGCTTGTCGCCGAGCAGCGCCAGGTTCGTCAGGTTCGCCGTCAGGCCGGGGCCCGAGTCCGCGACCAGCTGCGTGAGCTCCTCGCTCGCCGCCGTCCCGGTCTCGAGGAGGCGACGGACGTCCGGGTCGCTGTCGCGCAGCTGCGCGGTCACCAGGTCCAGATCCGCGCTGAACTGCCGGATCGCCGACGCCTGCACCGACTGGGTGTCGAGCACCGTTTGGCTGTCGCGGATCAGCGACACCGTCTGCGGCAGGTACTGCACCCCGGCGTCGCTGAGCTGGGCCAGGGAGTCCACGAGGGTCTGCAGCTGGCCACCGCGGCCGTCGAACGCCGCCCCCAGCTCGGTCACCACCGTGCGCAGCGAGTCCACCGGCACCGACCGGACGAGCGCGTTCGTGCTCACCAGCAGGTCCTGCACGGGCACGGGCACGTCGGTGGCGTCCTGGCCGATGACCGATCCCGCTTCGAGGTAGGGGCCCTCGTCGGTATCCGGTTGCAGATCGACGTACTGCTCGCCGATCGCCGACCGGTTCGCCACCACGGCACGGGTGGACGCGGGGATCTGCGGCCCGCCGTTGTCGAGGAGCAGCGTGACGTCGATGCCGTCCTCGGTCAGGCCGAGCTCGCCGACCCGCCCCACCGGCACGCCCCGGTAGGTGACCTCGGCGTTGGTGAAGATGCCGCCCGAATCGGCGAACCGTGCGTGGACGGTGTACTGCCCGAACCCGAGCAGGTTGTCGAGGCGGACGTACCGCGCGCCGACGAACACCACCCCGAGCAGCGCGATCACCACGAACGCGACCAGCTGTATCCGCAGCATTCGCGATCTCATCATCGCCCTCCCCCGACTCCGAGCTGGTTCAACAGGCCCTCCAGCGGATTGGCCGGCGCCGGGTCGTCGCCGGTGTCCGCCGCCGCGGCCGGCTGACCGGGCAGCGTCACCCCCGGAGGCAGTTCGAGTCCCACGGGCAGCTTCGGCGCCGGCAGCACCGGCAGCAGCGAGACCGTCGGCCAGCCCGGCCTCGGCCCGTTGCCGTTGTAGTACGGGTTCGACGGATCCACGACGGGCTTGGGCTCGCCGAACTTCGGCTGCCGGTAGACCGGCTCGCCCTGACCGACGCCGAGCGAGGCCAGCGCGTCCCCGATCTGCAGGTCCACGGCGAGGAACAGGTTGACCGAGCCACCGAGGGCGATCTTCTCGACCCCGTCGGGGAACGGCACCGTCGGGATGAACGGCAGCGCCTTCACCAGATCGTCGCCGGAAGCGGCGAGCTGCTGCAGGGTGGGGCGCAGGGCCAGCAGGTCGGCGATGAGGTCCTCCTTGGACTGGTCGAGCACGTCGGTGCCCACCGTCCCCAGGCGGTCGAGCTGACCGAGCAGTTCGGTCAGCTGGGGCCGCTGCTGTTCGAGCACCGCGGTGGCCACCGGCAGGTCGTCGAGGATCGCCGCGATGCGGTCGTTCTGTTCCGCGACCCGGACGGTGAGCACATCGAGGCCGTCGAGGGCGCGGGTGATGTCGTCGCGCTGCTGGTTGAGACCGTCGATGAGCCGATCCGCCTGTTGCAGAAGGCTCTTCGTGGTGCCTTCCCGGCCCTCGAACGCGGTGGACAGCTCCTCGACCACCGGCTGCAGCTGGCCGACGCCGCCGCCGTTGAGCAGCAGCGAGAGGGCGCCGAGCACGGGCTCGAGTTCCGTGGCGTGCCGGGTCCGGTCCAGCGGAATGACGTCGCCGTCGGCGAGCAGTTCGCGCGACGGGTCGCTCGGCGGCGGACTGAGCTGGACGAACTTCTCGCCCAGCAGACTGGTCTGTTCCACCGCGGCATACGCGTTGGCCGGCAGCTCCACTGCCGAGTCGACCACGATCCCGACGTCGGCGGTCCACCCGTCGGGACCGACGGAGACCGTCTCCACCCGGCCGACGGGCACGCCGTCCACCTTGACGGTGGACTGCGGCACGAGGTCGAGCACGTCGTCGAACTGCACGGTCACGTGGATCGGGTCGGACCCGACGTCCGCACCACCGGGCAGGGGGAGGCTCGCGGCCCCGCCGCACCCCGACACCGCCAGGGCCGTCACGCAGGCCCCGGCACCGAGAATCGCCGAGCGTCTCACTGTCCGCCCCTCTCCAGGTCCAGGCGCGGTGACTCGACACCGGGCACCGTGCCGGGAACCACCCGGCGCTGGATGTTCTCGCCGCTCAGGACGCCGAACGGCAGGATCAGATCCGGCGTCCGGACGTCGTTGGTGATCTGCTCGGCGAGGCCGGAACACTGATCGATCAGCGGCTGCATCTGCCGGCCGAGCTGCTCGAACCTCGGGTCACCCGGCACGAGCCGACCGAGGTCGATGAGCTTGCACATCACGCCCGCCGGATCCTGCAGATCGGTCACCACCAGGCGGGAGGCGAGCGACCCGGACTCCGCGTCGTAGGAGTTGACGAGGTTGCTCACCGCCAGGGGCAGCAGGGTCAGCGAGTTCACCAGTGAATCCCGGTTGGCGGCAAGGTTGTTCGTCACCGGGACCAGAGCGTCCACGTTGTCCTTCAACGCCGCCTGATTGTCGTTGACGAACTGCGCGACCACCCCGAGCGACTCCGACAGCTGGTTCAGCGCGAGCCCGAGATTCTCCCGCTCGCCGGCCAGATAGCCCGACAGGTCCGACAACTGCGCGTTGAACTCGCGCACCTGCTGATCGTTGGCCGCCAGCGCGGACACGAAGATCTGCAGGTTCTCGATGGTGCCGAACAGGTCGCCGCGCGACTCGTTGAGCGTGCGCGACGCGGCGGAGAGCTGCTCGATGGTCTGGCCGAGCGCGGCACCGTTGCCTTCGAGATTCTCGGCGCCGGTCTCCACGAAGCGCGTCAGGGCGCCGTCCTTGTTGGCACCCTCGGGACCGAGCGCCCGCGACAGCTCGTCGACGCTGGCGTACAGCTGGTCCACCTCCACCGGGGTGGCGGTCCGTTCCCGCGGGATGACGGCGCCGTCGGCCATCGTCTCGCCGCCGGTGTACACCGGGGCGAGCTGCACGTAGCGGTCCGCGACGACCGACGGGGTGATCTGCACGGCCTTGGCGTCGGCGGGGATGTCGACGCCGCGGTCGACCCGCATGTCCACCCGCACCTGGTCCCCTTCGGGGACGACCGCGGTGACCTTGCCGACCTCGACGCCGAGGACCCGGACACCGGACCCCTCGTACACCCCGACGGCCTTGTCGAAGTAGGCCGTGATCTCGGTGGTTCCCATGCGGTTGAAGACCCACCACAGCACACCGGCGATCAGTACCACGGCCGCGGTGATCGCGGCGATCAGCAGCACCATCGGGCCGCGCCGTGAGCCGCCACCGGACTCGGCATGCGACATCAGTTCTCTCCCAACGTGCGAACCGGATCGCGGTATCCGGGGATCTCCGGCAATCCGGGCGGAATGAGGTTCACGACGACCTGGTCGAACCAGCGGCCGTTGCCGACGACATTCGAGTACAGCCGGACGAACGGCTCGTACAGCTTCATCGCGCGGTCCAGATCGTCGTTGCGGTCCTGCAGGATCTGCACCACTCCCCGGAGCTGGTCGAGCGCCGGGCCGATCGTCGCCTCGTTGTCGCGGACCAGACCGGTCAGCTCGGCAGACAGCCGCTGCGTGCCCGTCAGCAGCTGCGAGATGGCCTGCTGCCGGTTGTTGAGTTCTGCGATCAGCAGGGCGCCGTCGCTGATCAGCCGGTTGAACTCCGCGTTGCGGTCGGCGAGGATCTGCGAGGTCCGGCCGGTCGCCTCGAGCAGCCGTTTGAGCTCCTGGTCCCGGCTCGCAACGGTCTGCGAGAGCCGGGTGACTCCGTCGAGCGAGGCCCGGATGTCGTCCGGTGTCTGCGAGAACGCCTCCGAGAGCGTGTCGAAGCTCGTGGCCAGCTGTTCCGAGTCGATCTCGCCCAGGGTGGTGGCCGCGGACGAGAACGCCTCGATCACGTCGTACGGGGCTACGGTGCGCGACAACGGGATCCGATCATCCGGGTCGAGCACCTCGGTGCCCCGCGGCTCGAGGGCGAGGTACTTCTGGCCGAGGATCGTCTTGATCTGGATCGAGGCCGAGGTGTCGTTGCCGAGCCAGGCGTCCTTGACCTTGAACGACACGAGCACCCGGTCCCCGTCGAGCTCGATGTCGGTGACCTGACCGACCTTGACTCCGGCGATGCGCACCTCGTTGGTGGGCTTGAGGCCGGCCGCCTCGGTGAACTCCGCGCGGTAGGTGGCGCCGGCCCCGATGATCGGCAGCGAATCCAGGAAGAACGCCGACAGGGTGGCCAGCAGGACCACGAGAATCCCGAGGGCGCCGGACACGGCCGGACTGCGACGTCTGCTCATCGTCCCTGCAACTCCTGCATCCCGTCCTGCGTGCACCGCTTGGCGGCGTTGGTGTAGATCGGCTGGTTCACCGTGGGCAGGCCGGTCGGCAGGTTCAGGTACGGAACCGAACCCGGGCCGGCGATCACGTCGATGCCGCACAGGTAGAACTGGAACCACGACCCGTAGCTCGCGACCCGGCCCAGCTTCTCGAGCTTGACCGGAAGGGTGGCGAGGACCTCGTCGACCGCGTCGCGGTTGCTGTTCAGGTTCGCCCCGAGCTGCTGCACCGCCGTGACGGAGCCGGCGATGGCCGGCCGGGTCGGCTCGAGCAGATCGGCCGTCGCGTCCGTCAGCCCGGCCAGCGACTGCACGGCCGCACCCACCGTGTCGCGGTCGGCGGCCAGCCCGCTGACCAGCGCCTGCGTGTTGACGAGCAACGAGTCGAGCTGATCGTCCCGCTCGTTGATGTTGGTGAGCACCGAGTTCAGGTTGTCGATGACCGCACCGATGACCCGGTCCTTGTCGGCGATCGTGTTGGTCAGGCTCGCCGTCGTGCGCACCAGGTCGTCGATGGTTCCGGCCTCGCCCTGGAACACCTGGACTATCTGCGACGACAGCGTGTTGACGTCCTCGGCGCTCAGGGTCTGGAACAGGGGCCGGAACCCGTTGAACAGGGTGGTCAGGTTCACGGCCGGCTTGGTGCGCTCCAGCGGGATGGTGTCGCCGCCGGTCAGCTTCATCCCCTGCATGCCCTCGCCCTGGTCGAGGGCGATGTAGCGCTGGCCGACGAGCGTCCGGTAGCGGATCGTCGCGGTCGTCGCGGCGGGCAGCCAGTCCCGGTCGGACATCGAGAACGTCACGCGCGCCTCGCGCCGGTCGACGATCTCGATCTTCTCGACCTGGCCGACGCGGACGCCGGCGATTCGGATGTCGTCGCCCTCGTTGAGCGACGTCACGTCCGTGAAGATCGCGTGGAATTTCGTGCCTCCGCCGCCGCCGAGGCTCGCGATGGTCGCCGCGAGCATTCCGGTGGCGAGGATCGTGACCACGGCGAAGACGATCAGCTTGATCAGCGGTGCTGCCAGGCCTCTCATCGGAAGCTCACCTCCGTTCCACGCAGTGCGGGCGCGCCCAGGCGCGTCGTCCAGGTCGGCACGTCCTCGGGCGCGATGCCCGTCGCCTCCGCGTACACGACGCCGAGGGCGTCCTGCTCGGCCCGCGACCCGGTGTACGAGACCTGCGTCGTCGCCGGGGTCGTCCCGATCAGCTCGCCGACGTCGTCCGGCACCCCGGACCCCTCGGGGGCCGGGAAGTACGACATGGTCTCCGGGCCCGGGTTGCGGGACGGCACCTGGTAGGAGCCGTCGTTGATCGAACCGCCGGGGTACTGCGGGAAGAACCGGCCCGGGGCCGTGACGTTGTCGTAGCAGGTGGGGCCGCGGACGTCGAGCAGGCGCGGCTCGTCCTGGTTCGGCAGGTACCGGCCCTTCGGATTGACGAACTGGACGCTCGCCCGCACGCCGGGGAACGGGTCGTCGGCCGCGAGCACCCCCGCAGCCGCGGGTGCCGCGTCGGCGAAGCCCTTCAGCATGCACGGGTACGACGGCGAGTACCGGGCCAGCAACTGCAGGGCCTGCTTGGAGTCGGCGGCGATGCTGATGATCGACCCGGCGTTCTGCTCGAGCAGCCCGGCGGTCGCCGACGACGCCCCCGTCGCCGTGACCAGCAGAGTCTCGAGCTGGTTCTCCTGTTCCACCACGGTGTTGCCGGTGGTGCGCAGGTTGTCGAGGGCGCTGATCAGATCGGGCGCGGCGTCGGAGTAGGTCTGGGAGAAGTCCGCGAGCCCGCGCAGGTCCTCCTGCACGGCCGGGAGCTCCACGTTCACCTCGCGGAACACCTGCTCGAGCCGGTCCACGGTCTGCCCGAGGGTCTCGCCGCGGCCGCTCAGGCCCTGGGCCAGGGCGCCGAGGGTGTTCGCGAGATCCTGCGGTGGGATGGCCTCGAGCAGGGGCAGCAGCCCGTCGAGCACCTCGCCGAGTTCGACGGTCTCGGCGCTCGTGTCCTGCATCAGGGTGTCCCCCGCCTGGATCGGGCGCGCCGGCCGGTCCGGGAGGATCAGCGAGACGTAACGCTCCCCGAACAACGTCTTCGGCAGCAGCTGTGCGGTCGCGTTCGCGGGGATCAGGCCGGCCTTGTCCGGTTCGAGCGCGAGATGTGCGGTCACCGTCCCGCTCTCGGCCGACGTGCCGCGGACCTCGCCGACGATCAGTCCGCGCACCTTCACGTCCGCGTTCATCGGCAGCGCGTTGCCGACCTCGTCGGTCACGAGGTCCACCTCGACGACCTTCTTGAACGTCTTGTTGTACATCGCGATGGTGACGAACAGGAACAGACCCAGCACGACGAAGAACAGCAGGCCGAGAACCCTCCGCTTGAGGGTCGAGGGAGTCGGGTTCATCCGGCCACCCTCACGGTCGTGGTGGTGCCCCAGATGGCGAGGCTGAGGAAGAAGTCGAGCACGGCGATCGTGACGATCGCGGTGCGCACCGCACGGCCGACGGCCACGCCGACGCCCGCGGGTCCCCCGCTGGCGTTGAAGCCGTAGTAGCAGTGGATGAGGATCAGGAAGAAGGCGAAGACGAGGACCTTCCCGAAGGAGTACAGCACGTCCTCGGGCGGCAGGAACAGATTGAAGTAGTGGTCGTACGAACCCGACGACTGCCCGTTGAACAGGGTGCTGATCACGCGTGTCGCGAGGTACGCGGCGAGCAGGCCGATGATGTACAGCGGGATGACGGCGACGAAACCGGCGATCATCCGGGAGGTGACGAGGAACGGCACCGACGGCACCGCCATCACCTCGAGCGCGTCGATCTCCTCGCTGATCCGCATCGCACCGAGCTGGGCGGTGAAGCCACAGCCCACCGTCGCCGACAGCGCCAGCGCCGCGACGATCGGGGCGAGTTCACGCGTGTTGACGTACGCCGACAGGAAGCCGGTGAGCACCGAGGAGCCGAGCTGCTCGAGGGCGGCGTAGCCCTGCAGACCCACGACGACGCCGGTGAAACCGGACATCATGGCGATGACACCGATGGTGCCGCCGATGACGGCGAGCGCGCCGCTGCCGAAGGTGACCTCGGCGAGCAGCCGCAGCACCTCCTTGCGGTAGTGGACGAGGGTGCGCGGGGTCCACGCGATGGCCCGCGCGTAGAACGACATCTGGTCGCCTGCCCGATCCAGCATGTCGAGAGGAGCGCGCACGATTCTGCGCCCGCGGAGCCAGATGACGTCTCCGCGGCCCTTTGCGATTGTCATCGAGTCAGGATCCCTTCGCCGGAACGATCTGCAGGTACACCATCGTCAGGATCAGGTTCGCGAAGAACAACAGAAGGAAGGTGATGACGACGGTCTGGTTGACGGCCTCGCCGACCCCCTTCGGTCCGGCACCGGGGTGCAGGCCCTTGTAGGCCGCGACGACGCCGGCGATGACACCGAAGATCGCCGCCTTGATCTCGGCCACGTAGAGGTCGGGCAACTGGGCGAGGGCCGAGAAGGACGCCAGGTAGGCGCCCGGGGTACCGCCCTGCAGGATCACGTTGAAGAAGTAGCCGCCGGCGATGCCGACGACGGAGACGAGTCCGTTGAGCAGCAGCGCGATGAGAACCATCGCGAGCACGCGCGGGACCACCAGGCGTTGCACGGGGTTGATGCCGAGCACCTCCATGGCATCGATCTCCTCGCGGATGGTGCGCGATCCGAGATCGGCGGTGACCGCGGAGCCGGCCGCGCCGGCGATCAGCAGCGCGGTCACGATGGGACTGCCCTGCTGGATCACGGCCAGCACGCTGGCGGCGCCGGTGAACGACTCCGCGCCGAGCTGCTTGATCAGCGACCCGGTCTGCAGCGAGACCACAGCGCCGAACGGGATTGCCACGAGGGCGGTGGGCAGGATCGTGACGCTCGCGATGAACCACGCCTGCTCGATGAACTCGCGGAACTGGAACGGCCGGCGGAAGGTGTTCCGCACGACGTCGACGAACAACTCGACGATGTTTCCGGCCTGGGTGAGTGCACCGTGTATCGGACGCACGAACGAGCTGGTGCCCGATCCGACCCCCATGTGTGCTCCTAGCTTCTGTGGCGGGCGGACTCGTCGTACCCGTGACCGGGGTACGCCGGGATGACCTGCGTGTCGTCGTCGCGGAAGGAATGCTCGGGGTAGGCCGGCGCGGCGTGCGTCCCGCCGGTCTCCTCGAAGGACTCGAGGATGGCCTGCTGGGCGGCCTCGGGCAGGG
The DNA here is from genome assembly GCF_009939605.1 of Rhodococcus sp. YH1. NCBI lineage: Bacteria > Bacillati > Actinomycetota > Actinomycetes > Mycobacteriales > Nocardiaceae > Rhodococcus > Rhodococcus sp. YH1. The sequence continues at coordinate 45,936 of NZ_WVTE01000196.1, forward strand.
TGTGCAGGATGTGCCGCACCCGCTCCTGCCGGCGGGCGACGGCCTGCCGCTCGGGCATCCCCGGGGTGGCCTTCATCTGCGGCACGATGCCCTCGACGTCCTCCACCCCACCGGCGTGGTGCCCGGCGTCGACGAGGGCCTGCTCCTGCGCCATCGTCGCCTCGTCCTTCTCCTCCGACATCCCGATCGGCCCGATCATCGTGCCGTTGAGGAACTGCTTGACCACCGGCTCGTCGCTGGTGAGCAGCACCTCGCGCGGACCGAACATCACCAGCTCCCGGCGGAACAGCATCCCGATGTTGTCCGGCACCGTCCGCGCCAGGTTGATGTTGTGCGAGACGATCAGGATCGTCGCGTCGATCTCGGCGTTGATGTCGATCAGCGTCTGGCTGATGTAGGTGGTGCGCACCGGATCCAGCCCCGAGTCCGGCTCGTCGACCAGGATGATCTGCGGATCGAGCACCAGCGCCCGCGCCAGCCCGGCCCGCTTGCGCATGCCGCCGGAGATCTCGCCCGGCAGCTTGTCCTCGGCGCCGAGCAGACCGACGAGCTCGAGCTTCTCCATCACGATCTTGCGGATCTCGGACTCGGACTTCTTGGTGTGCTCGCGCAGCGGGAACGCCACGTTGTCGTAGAGGTTCATCGACCCGAACAGCGCACCGTCCTGGAACAGCACCCCGAACAGCTTGCGGATCTCGTAGAGCTCCTTCGAGGAGCACTGCAGGATGTCGGTGCCGTCGATGACGATCGAGCCCCGCTCCGGCCGCAGCAGACCGATCAGCGACTTGAGGAACACCGACTTGCCCGTACCCGACGGGCCCAGCAGCGCCGACACCTCACCCGCCGGCAGCGTCAACGTCACGTCCTGCCAGATCCGCTGAGACCCGAAGGACTTCGTCAACCCCTCGACAGCTACTTCGACTCCCACCATTACCTCCGCACGGCTCGATGCTGTTCCCCACTGTGGATTGCGTCACTGTAGCGCATCGAAGTGTTACCTGTGACACGGGATCCTACTAGCGAGTAAGAACACAGGTCAACTCGGGCATAACCCCCTTCGATCGGGGGGATGACCTGCGCTTATGCCGTCCCCGTGCGGCACCGACGTCAACTTAGCGCGGATGGTTTCCGCGCGCTCGGCAAACCGGTCACGAATGCGCGAAAAGGCCGCTGCCCACGGACTCACGTCCGTGGGCAGCGGCCTTGCCGAAGCGCTCGACCGCGGTGCGGTCGGGCAGCCGGGTTCGTCTTACTTGACGGCGACCTTGGCGCCGGCCTCTTCGAGCTTCGCCTTGGCAGCCTCGGCGGCATCCTTGGCGACCTTCTCCAGGATCGGCTTCGGAGCACCCTCGACGAGGTCCTTGGCCTCCTTCAGGCCGAGGCCCGAGACGATCTCACGGACGACCTTGATGACCTGGATCTTCTTGTCGCCGGCACCCTCGAGGATGACGTCGAACTCGTCCTGCTCGGACTCGGCCTCGGCGGCGGCGGCCGGGGCACCGGCAGCGGCGACGGCGACCGGAGCGGCAGCGGTGACCTCGAAGGTCTCCTCGAAGGCCTTCACGAACTCCGAGAGCTCGAGGAGGGTCAGTTCCTTGAACGCGTCGAGCAGCTCTTCGGTGGTGAGCTTCGCCATGGTGGCGGTCCTTCCTTGTGGATCCCATGTCGCTGATCCGCGACCGGATGGGATGCGCGCCGGGGCGCGCGGGGTGGGTGGGTCAGTGATTCGCGATGGTGCGGATCAGCTTGCGGCAGACTCCTGGTCCGCCATCTTCTCCTGCAGAGCGGCCGCCAGACGGGCCACCTGCGAGGCAGGAGCGTTGAACAGGCCGGCGGCCTTTGCCAAGTTGCCCTTCATCGCGCCGGCGAGCTTGGCCAACAGCACCTCGCGGGACTCGAGGTCCGCGATCTGGTTGACCTGATCCACGGACAGCGCAGCGCCGTCCATGTAGCCGCCCTTGATGACGAGCGCCTTGTTGTCCTTCGCGAAGGTCTTCAGGGCCTTCGCAGCGTCGACCGGCTCGCCCTTGATGAACGCAATGGCGGTCGGTCCGACGAACAGGTCGTCAAGGCCCTCGACGCCCGCCTCTGCGGCGGCGCGCTTGACCAGGGTGTTCTTGGCGACGGAGTAGGTGGCACCCTCTCCGAGAGCGCGTCGCAGCTGCGTCAGACTGGTCACCGACAGACCACGGAACTCCGTGATCACGGCGGCCGTCGAGTCCTTGAACTGCTCGGTGATCTCCGCAACCGCAGAAACCTTCTCAGGCTTTGCCATACTTCGCCTCCTCTCAGTAACAGTCGTTTTCCCGCTCGGGAAGTTCCACTCGAAATCCGCAAAATGCAAAACGCCCCGGTGCAGGGCACACGGGGCGTACAGAGAGAAAGACGGCATCGCAACCGATGTCGTATCTCCCCTACCTCGTCCTCCTGCGTGGGCCGCCGGGCAATCCCGGACCTTCAACCGAGTCCGCGAGCGGATCCGGTGACCAACGGTCTTGGGTAGAACATGATCGGGGTGAAGATCGGCACGCGCCGAACTCCGCAGGCAAGCGTACCCGACCGGATGTGCGGACGCAAAACGGCCGGCACGGAGCAGTTCCGTGCCGGCCGTTTCGTGCGCTGACCGCGAAGACTGGAGACCAGCCTCCTACTCGGCGTCCTCCAGGAGGTTGCGAGTGCGCGACGGGTCCACCGGGATGCCCGGTCCGGTGGTGGTCGCGATCGTCACCTTCTTGACGTAACGCCCCTTCGCGGTGGACGGCTTCGCGCGCAGGACCTCGTCCAGGGCGGCACCGTAGTTCTCCACCAGCTTCGCGTCGTCGAACGACGCCTTGCCGATCACGAAGTGCAGGTTCGAGTTCTTGTCGACGCGGAAGTTGATCTTGCCGCCCTTGATGTCGGCGACAGCCTTGGCGACAGCCGGGGTGACCGTACCCGTCTTCGGGTTCGGCATCAGGCCGCGCGGACCGAGGACACGCGCGATGCGGCCGACCTTGGCCATCTGGTCCGGGGTCGCGATCGCGGCGTCGAAGTCCAGCCAACCGCCCTGGATCCGCTCGATCAGGTCCTCCGCGCCGACGGCGTCCGCACCCGCGGCCTCGGCCTCGGCGGCCTTCTCGCCGACCGCGAACACGATGACGCGGGCGGTCTTACCGGTGCCGTGCGGCAGGTTGACCGTGCCGCGGACCATCTGGTCCGCCTTGCGGGGGTCCACACCGAGGCGCATGGCGACCTCGACGGTGGCGTCGTAGTTCTTCGACGAGGTCTCCTTCGCGAGCCGAGCGGCCGCGAGGGGGCTGTAGAGCGTCGAGGCGTCGATCTTCTCAGCGGCGGCGAGGTATGCCTTGCTGCGCTTTGCCATTGTTCTGTCCTAACTTGTCACCGGAAGGTGAATGGTTCGGTCGTGGTTGTCGAGCCTGGCCGGCCCTCCCACGGGTTCCTGCTCCGGGGCTTCGTCAGCCCTGCGGTGTCACAACGCGTCGCGGCGCTCAGCCCTCGACCGTGATGCCCATCGAACGCGCGGTGCCGGCGATGATCTTCGCGGCAGCCTCGACGTCGTTGGCGTTCAGGTCTTCCTGCTTGGTCTTGGCGATCTCGCGCACCTGGTCCATGGTGACCTTGGCGACCTTGGTCTTGTGCGGCTCGCCGGAGCCCTTCTGCACGCCCGCGGCCTTCAGCAGCAGCTTGGCGGCCGGCGGGGTCTTCAGCTTGAAGTCGAACGAGCGGTCCTCGTAGACCGTGATCTCGACCGGCACGACGTTGCCGCGCTGCGACTCGGTCGCGGCGTTGTACGCCTTGCAGAACTCCATGATGTTGACGCCGTGCTGACCCAGGGCGGGGCCGACCGGCGGAGCCGGGTTGGCCTGACCTGCCTGGATCTGGAGCTTGATGAGCCCGGCAATCTTCTTCTTCTTCGGGGGCATCTCTATTCCTAGTTTCTTGCTCGGTGTGGTTCTTGCGTACTGCTATCGCAAGCTTGAGTGGGTCGGACCCTCAGATCTTCGACACCTGGTTGAAGGACAGCTCCACCGGGGTCTCACGACCGAAGATCGACACCAGGACCTTGAGCTTCTGCTGCTCGGCGTTGACCTCGCTGATCGAAGCCGGCAGCGTCGCGAACGGTCCGTCCATCACGGTGACGGACTCGCCGACCTCGAAGTCCACCTCGATGGCGGGCTTGACGGCGGTCGCGGCGCCCTCGGCGGTCGTGGCGGCGGCTGCGGCGGGCTTCTTCTTCGCCTGCTGCGGCAGCAGGAACTTCACGACCTCTTTGATCGTCAGCGGCGACGGGCGCGAGGTGGCACCCACGAACCCGGTGACGCCGGGGGTGTTGCGCACCGCGCCCCACGACTCGTCGTTCAGCTCCATGCGCACCAGGATGTAGCCCGGCAGGACCTTGCGGTTGACCTGCTTGCGCTGGCCGTTCTTGATCTCGGTGACCTCTTCGGTGGGCACCTCGACCTGGAAGATGTACTCGCTCAGGTCCAGGTTCTGCACGCGGGTCTCGAGGTTGGCCTTGACCTTGTTCTCGTAGCCGGCGTAGGAGTGCACGACGTACCAGTCGCCGGGCTCGAGCCGCAGCTGCTTCTCGAGGGCCTCCGCCGGATCGACCTCTTCGGCCGGTGCCTCTTCGGCCGGTGCCTCCTCGGCCGGTGCCTCTTCGGCCTGTGCCTCCACGGGCGCTTCGGGCTCGTCGCCGGACGTCTCGTCGGTTTCGATGCCCGCCTCTGCCGACTCGTCGGCCGCGTCCGCGGTCACGGAGTCGTCAACAAAGACCTCGTCCGAAACGCGCTCTTCGGCCGAGGGCTCGTAGGAGTCGTTCTCGGGGGTGCTCACCGGGCACTTTCCTCTCGTCGATCACATTCGCCGGCACGCTGACGCGCTAACCGAACAACCAGCTGACGCCCTTCACGAACGCCAGATCCAATCCAAAGATGAGCGCGGTCATGACCGCCACGAAGACCACGACGACGGTCGTGTACGTGACCAGCTGCTTGCGATTCGGCCAGATCACCTTGCGGAGCTCGGCGAGGACCTCACGGAAGAAGCGCCGCAGGCGCTTGAAGATGTTCTCCGTGCCCTGGGCACCGGAGCGGGAGGCGGACTTGGCTGGCGCCTTCGAATCGGGCCGCCGGGTGGCAGCCACCGCGGTCGACGCAGGAGCGGCCGAACGCCGCTGGGACCTCTTGCCGGTGGGAGCAGCGGACGCGGAGGAAGCGTCGGGGGTCGCGTCGGTCGCCGATCCGGCGTCGACAGGGTTGGAAGTCCCTGCAGTACCGCCGTCGCGCTTACCGCGCTCCTCGCTCACATCGTTCCTCTCGGTCGCTGGCCGTCCGGGGGCAGGGGCGACAGGACTTGAACCTGCAACCTGCGGTTTTGGAGACCGCTGCTCTGCCAATTGAGCTACGCCCCTTTGGTCGATGCCTCCGCCGGGAACCGGCGTCTCGATCGACCCATCTGCGACCACATGACATGCGCGCCACCCCGCGGACCGTGAAGGTCCTCGAGAGCAGCGCGCTGCGCTATGCGATCCCAGAAGTCTTAGTGTACTTCATAGCCCCGGGACAAACCCAATCCGCCCGGCCGGTCAGGCCAGACGGACCGTTGCCGTGGCCCGCCCGAAGATCTTACGCCCTTCGGACTTTGCCACGATCGCGACCACTGCTGTCTTGCTGTCCGCGTCCACCGACTTGACCTTGCCGGAGAACTCCACCTCGGCGGCCCGATGGGCCTCGACGTAGACCGGACTGGTGAACCGAACGTTGTACTCGGTCACCGCTCCTGGGTCACCGAGCCAGTCGGTGACGAAGCCGGCCGCGATGCCCATGGAGAGCATGCCGTGGCCGACCACATCGCGCAAGCCGGCGAGCTTGGCGACCTCGTCGCTCCAGTGGATCGGGTTGGGATCACCCGATACACCCGCGTAGTTCACGAGGTTGCCGCGGGTGAGCGTGACCACCCGCGCGGGCAGCTCCTCCCCGACCGAGACGTCCTCGAACCTACGGAGCGACATGCATCATCACATCCTTGACTGCGTGGGCGATGTTCTCGTCCACCTCGCCACCGGTGCGGCCCACCAGGGTGGTCCACGTGGTCATCACGACGTTGTCGTGCTGATCCGTGATGATGTTCTTGGTGGTGATGATGTCGCTGCCGGCGGCCTGACGGAAGTCGTCGAGGTACACGTCGCAGAACAGTCGATCGCCCACCTGGATGGGCCGGTGGAACACCAGCCGCTGGTCCGTCTGCATGATCTGGCTGAGGTCGTATCCGGTGACGACCTCGTCGAACAGCTTGCGCTGGGCGATCATGCCGACGATGGAGACGAAGGTCAGCGGAGCGACGAGGCCGTCGTAGCCGAGGCCCTTGGCCGCTTCCTCGTCGTGGTGCGCCGGATTGTTGTCCAGCACGGCACGCGCGTACTCGCGGACCTTCTCGCGCCCGACCTCGTAGAAGTCCTCGACACGATAGTGATGGCCGACCATCGAGGCCGCATGTGCCGCTGCATCGAACTGGATCCCGGCCTGTTCGGTGCCGTCCACGACCGATTCTTCACTCACGGATATGCCCGTCATACGCAAAACTCCCGCAAATTCGCCCGGACGCCGGCCGGCGTGGGCGAGTTTGCGGAGAGCTCACGCGTCGACGTCGACCCTGTACGACTACTTCGACTCGCGGTGGGCGCGATGAGTGCCGCAGTTGGGGCAGAACTTCTTCAGCTCCAACCGGTCGGGGTCGTTGCGACGGTTCTTCTTCGTGATGTAGTTGCGGTGCTTGCACACCTCGCAGGCCAGGGTGATCTTCGGCCGAACGTCGGTTGAGGAGGCCACGGGATGCCTTCTTTCGCGTCAATCTGATCAACGACGATCAGGGTGGTTCATTCAACTTTGGTAGCGGTGACCGGACTTGAACCGGCGACGCAACGATTATGAGTCGTTTGCTCTACCAACTGAGCTACACCGCCTCGGTGTCGAGTGTCGCGAACAACGGCGGCACCACAATCCAGCGAGCCCCCTGACGGAATCGAACCGTCGACCTTTTCCTTACCATGGAAACGCTCTGCCGACTGAGCTAAGGGGGCGCGACCACCGTGAGCATCTCTGCTCGCTGCGGCCTCCAAAAGATTACACACACTCCTCTGCAGGAACAAAATCAGCAGCTCAGGGGCCATAAATCGGCTTTCCGGCGGCTTCCGCGCGCATCCGGCGAGATGCTCCCCTGCCCCGCCCCGGCACGGGCCCTGCCCTCGAGCGCCGGCGAGACCCGGCACGGACGACGTCCCGGTACCCGAACGGCTGCAATGCAGAACGGCCCCGATCCGTTCGGATCGGGGCCGTTCTGGTGGCAGGTGTAGGATTCGAACCTACGTAGGCGTAAGCCGACGGATTTACAGTCCGCTCCCATTGGCCGCTCGGGCAACCTGCCGGGCGCGATCGGGACCGTGTCCCTGGCGCGTTTGAAACAATACAACGCACACCCCCCTGTTGTGCAAACCGGGTGGACAGCGGCACTGCGCCACCCGATAGCGTCGGGGCGGCAACCCGTACAGAACCGATCCGAAGTGGAGTGCTCGTGGCTGATTCGTCGTTCGATGTGGTGAGCAAGGTCGACCGGCAGGAGGTGGACAACGCGCTGAACCAGGCCGCCAAGGAACTCGGCACCCGCTTCGACTTCCGCAACACCGGGGCGAGCATCGAGTGGAGCGGCGAGGAGTCCGTCACCCTGACCGCCGACACGGAGGAGCGCGTCAATGCCGCCCTCGAGGTGTTCAAGGAGAAGCTGATCCGCCGCAATCTCTCCCTCAAGTCATTCGACGCCGGCGAGCCCACCCAGTCCGGCAAGGTCTACAAGATCAGCGGATCCCTGGTGCAGGGCATCAGCACCGAGAACGCCAAGAAGATCTCCAAGCTGATCCGCGACGAGGGCCCGAAGGGTGTCAAGGCGCAGATCCAGGGCGAGGAGCTGCGCGTGAGCAGCAAGAAGCGCGACGACCTGCAGGCCGTGATCGCACTGCTCAAGAACGCCGACCTCGACATCGCGCTGCAG
>NZ_WVTE01000197.1:0-1030 GCF_009939605.1 Rhodococcus sp. YH1
CTGTGGGCCGAGCTGATGAGCAAGTACCGCGGAACCGTAACGGCCGCACCGAACTTCGCGTACTCGCTGCTGGCGCGCAAGCTTGCGCAGGCGCCCGACGGCGCGGTCGACCTGTCGTCGGTGCGGTGGATGTGGAACGGTGCCGAGCCGGTCGACCCGGACACCATGGAGGCCCTCGCCGCCGCCGGCGCCCGGTTCGGCCTCGACCCCGCCGCGCTCGCGCCGGTCTACGGCATGGCCGAGACCACCCTCGCGGTCTCGGTGCCGGACCCCGGACGCGGGCAGATCCTCGATCTCGTCGACCCCGACCTGCTCGAGGCCGGCGGGATGGCGGTGCCGTCGAGCCGGTCCAACGCCCGTCGCCTGCCCACTCTCGGCCACCTCGTGCCCGGCCTCGAGGGCCGCGTCGTCGGCCAGGACGGGGAGCTGCTGCCGCCCCGCGGCGTCGGCATCATCCAGTTGCGCGGCAAGGCGGTCACCCACGGCTACCTCACCGTCGACGGTCCGGTGCCCGCGCAGGACTCGCAGGGCTGGTTCGACACCGGCGACGTGGGCTACTTCACCGAGGACGGCCTGGTCGTGGTGTGCGGACGCGTCAAGGACGTCATCATCATGGGCGGGCGCAACGTCTATCCCACCGACATCGAACGGGCCGCGTGCAGCGTCGACGGCGTGCGCCCCGGCAACGCCGTCGCGATCCGCCTCGACGCCGGCGACAAACGCGAGTCGTTCGCGGTCGCCGTCGAGACCAACCGGATCGACGATCCGGAGGAGGTGCGCCGCATCGAACACGACGTCGTGCACGCGGTCGTCGCGGAGGTCGGGGTGCGGCCGCGCACCGTCGCGGTGCTCGGGCCGGGCAGCATCCCGAAGACGTCGTCGGGCAAGCTGCGCCGTGGCAGCTCCGTCCACCTGCTGGGCGGCTGACGCCGCGCTCAGTGCACCTGCTGGGCGGCTGACGCCGCGCTCAGTGCACCTGCTGGGCGGCTGACGCCGCGCTCAGTGCACCTGCTGGGCGGCTGACGCCGCG
>NZ_WVTE01000198.1:0-1011 GCF_009939605.1 Rhodococcus sp. YH1
GTGCCGACGAGCGCGGTGCCGCCCAGCGCGGTGCCGACGAGCGCGGTGCCGGGCCCGCGCACCGCGCGCACCGATCGTGGATCCGCTCCTCGAACGGGCCCATTACCCGGCCGCACCGCACGCACCTGCTCGGCCTCATCGCCGCCCACGCCTCCCGCCACTCACCGACTCGTGTCCGCTCCATCCTCGTCGGCGTCGGTCACGGTTCGGTCGCGGGGGGAGGTCGACGCTGTGGTCGCGCCCGGATTCGGGGCCCGCGTCCCGTCGAACAGGTGCGGTGGACGGAACCGGACACCGACACACGTCGCGACAATTGTCGATGTCCGGGACCGTTGTCGGCGACGGGCTCAGTCCACCTGCGGCGCCCACTGGACACCGTTGATGTGGGCGCCGCCGTCGACGAACAGCGTGTTGCCCGTCACGTAGCGGGAGGCGTCGCCGGCGAGGAACACCGCGACGGGCCCGATGTCCTCGACCGGATCGCCGATCCGGCCCATCGGGTTGGCCGCCGCCGACGCGGCCGCCATCTGCGGGTTGGCCTCGGCCACCCGCCGGAACGCCTCGCTCTGCGCGCCCGGGCAGATCACGTTGCAGCAGATCTGCTTCGGCGCCCATTCCCGCGCGGCGGTGCGGGTGAGGGTGCGCAGCGCCTCCTTGGCGGCGTTGTACTGCACGGAGTACATGTGCGCGTTGACGCCGTTGAGGGAGCACAGGTTGATCACCCGGCCGGTGCCGCGACGCTCGAGTTCGGGAAGGGCGCGCCGCATCGCCCAGAACGCGGCCATCACCGCCATGTCGAAGCCGCCGCGCAGCTGCTCGTCGGTCATGTTCTCGAACCGGGCGTACCCCGAGCTGCGCCACGCGTTGTTGACGAGGATGTCGAGGCGGCCGAACCGCTCGACCGCGGCGTCGACCATCGCGTGGACCTGGCCCTTGTCGGTGATGTCGGTGCGCTGGAAGTGGGCGCGCACGCCCCACTCGTCCCGCAGCCACCGGGCCGTGCCGGCGCCG
>NZ_WVTE01000002.1:0-24560 GCF_009939605.1 Rhodococcus sp. YH1
CTCGCGGTGATCGAGTCCGTCGCCACCGCCGCGCTCGAGCCGGAGCTGATGGGCTACGCGCCGGTCCTCGCCCTGCACAAGCTGTTCGAGCAGACCGGCACCACCCCGGCCGACATCGACACCGTCGAGCTGAACGAGGCGTTCGCCTCGCAGGCCGTCGCCGTGATCCGCGACGCCAAGCTCGACCCGGCCAAGACCAACCCGTACGGCGGGGCGATCGCCCTCGGTCACGCGGTCGGCGCGACCGGCGGCATCCTGACCCTGCGGGTGGCCAAGGACCTCGTGCGCCGCGACCTCGAACTCGGCATCGTCACCATGTGCATCGGCGGCGGCCAGGCTCTGGCCGCCCTGCTGCGCCGGGTGCGCTGAGCCGGGCCGCTCCGCGGCCGGTGCGTCCTTTGGGCTGCTGCAGCAGCCCAAAGGCCGCACCGCTCAGAGGGTCCGTTCGTGTCCGGCCCAGTAGGGGGCCCGCAGGGAGCGCTTGAGGATCTTCCCGGTGGGGTTGCGCGGCAGCATGTCGACGATGTCGATGGTCGCGGGGCACTTGAACTTCGCCAGGTGCCGGCGGGTGTAGTCGATGAGTTCCTGCTCGTCGGCCTTCTGGTCCGGGGCGAGCACCACCACCGCCTTGACCGTCTCGCCCCACTTCTCGTCCGGGACGCCGATGACCGCGACCTCGGCGACGGCCGGATGCTCGACGAGGACCCGCTCGACCTCCGGGCAGTACACGTTCTCACCGCCGGTGATGATCATGTCCTTGAGCCGGTCCTCGATGAACACGAAGCCGCCGTCGTCGACCCGGCCCATGTCGCCGCTGCGCAGCCACCCGTCGGCCGTGATCGTCTCGGCCGTGGCGTCGGGCCGGTTCCAGTACCCGGGGGTGGTCTGCGCCGAGCGCCACCACAGTTCGCCGATCGCGCCCGGGGCCGCGTCCTCGAGCGTGGCCGGATCGACGACGCGCATCTCCACGCCGGGAATGGGGGTGCCGGCCGACGCCATCCGCGCCTCCTGCGCCGGATCGCGGTGCACCTCCGGCAGCAGCGCCGTGATCACCCCGGCGAGCTCGGTCATGCCGTACACCTGGACGAATTCGGTGTCCGGCCACGCGGCGAGCGCGCCGCGCAGCAGCGGCAGCGGCATCGGCGCGGCGCCGTAGGTGATGCGCTTGAGCCGGGAGAACGCCCCGATCGCGTGCGCTCCCGCGCCGAGGACGGCCGCTATTACCGGGGGCACCAGGAAGGCGATGTTCGCGCCGGCCGCGAGACCCGTGAACAGCGACGGCGCGTCGGCCTCCCGGGTGAACACGCACCGGCGGCCGTCGTGGATACCCATGATCGCGTAGCAGGTGCCGCCCACATGGAACAGCGGCATCGCCACCAGCAGGCAGTCACCCTCCGTGAACGAAAGCACCGCGAGCACGTCCTCGGAGTGCGCGAACAGGTTGCGGTGCGTCAGCTGCACACCCTTGGGCCGGCCGGTGGTGCCGGAACTGTAGAGCAGCAGCGCGGTGGTCTCGGGCGCGACGTCGGGCAGGGTCGCCGGCGCGGCCGCCGCGAGCCACGGCTCGAACTCGTCGTTCTCCCCGCCCACGACGACGATCTTCTGCACCGTGGACAGCCGGGGTCGCAGCGACTCGATCTCCTGCGCGAATTCCGCTCCCACGAACAGGATCCGGGCGCGCGAGTCGTTGATCACGTAGTCGAGCTCGTCGCCGGCGAGCCGGAAGTTCGGGATGGCGTTCGCCGCGCCGAGCGCGGAGGCGGCGAAGGTGACCTCGAGGCACGCGAGGTTGTTCTTGTCGACGAATGCGACGGTGTCGCCGGGTCCGACGCCGTCGGCGGCGAGGGCGCCGGCGAGGTGGAGCAGTCGCTCGTGCCACTGCGCCCAGGTGTGGGTGCGGTCGAGGTACTGCACCGCGACCTCGTCCGGTTTGGTCTGCGCCCAGTGCGCGACGCGGTCGAGGATGACGGACGGGGCGGGGACGGACATGCGTGAGCCTCCTGGGGGAACAGGTGCCGCCGTGTGGCGGGTGTCACACAGGTTATTGCCGGCGGGGCGTGGCGTCTCGGAATCGGACGTATCGCCGCCGGGCGGGTCCCGTGGTCCGGCTCCGCGAGGTCAGGGCAGGCAGGCGGCGTAGCCGCCGGCCTCGAAGGTGGCGGTGTCGCAGTACGCGGCCCGCGGGTAGTAGGGCCCCATCGTCGCGGCCGGATCGCCGCCCTGTGCGGCCTGCACCGACTGCGGGTAGAACGCGTCGGCCGGCAGCATGTTCCGGTAGAGCAGAGTCTTCTTGGGGACCTCGGTCGAGCCCCACGGCAGCACCGTCACCGTCGGATCGGCCGTGGCGCGGGCGGGCACGTCCTGGGGCGCCGCGACGACGTAGGTGAACCAGCCCTCCGCGTCGGTCGCCGTCTCGAAGTCGGCCGCGCACGCGACCACCGGGTACGGGGTGACCTGGTCGTTCTGGCACATCGACCAGTACCGCACCTGGCGGCCGGGCGTGGTGACGGGTTCGCCGGCGCGGGTGTCGGGGAACGTGGGGGCCTTGCCGCGCACGACGAGGATCCGGCCCGGCTGGTACGTCAGCACGGAGCCGATGTACTTGTTGTCGCCGTTCGGGAACAACCCGGACGTGGTGGCCGGGCTGACGAAGGTCGCCTCGGGGTTGTTGCCGGGGAAGGCGCCGGACGCCGCGCCCTCGACGATGCGGTCGACGGCCGCCTCGGCGGCGCGCTCGACCGGTCCGCTGCCGTAGTCGGCGGGGTCGAAGTCGGAGCTGCACGTGGGCACCGGCACGGCGCGCCCACCCTGGTGCAGCGTCACGTCCGGTAGCGGGACCCCGCCGGTCGGGGAGGCCGGGTCGTCGGGCACATAGACCCGGACGATGAGGAATCCGGCCGGTGCGGTGGGTGACCCGCCGGTGGGCAGCGCGCCGATCTCGTTGCGGGCGTGGTCGGCCGGACCGGTGACGACGGTGGCGCTCCAGCGCCGGGCCGAGGCGGGCAGCCCCTCGGCGGCCGCGTCCGCGAACGGGTTCCCGCTGCCCGGATCGGGTGCGATCTGTGCGTCGCGCAGGGTGTCGACCGTGTCGAAGTTCGTTCCGTAGGTGTTGAGCGAGAAGTACCGGGCCGCCGGATAGGTGCCGTGCAGTTCGATGCTGTCGCCCGGGGCCAGCGCGTACGGCAGCACCCAGTAGGTGGCATCGACGTCGGGGAACGCGATGTCCAGCACGGTCGAGTCGGACCGGAACTGCCACGCGCACGAGCCGACGGGTTCCTGGGCCGCGGAGGTCGCGGGCGTCAGCAGTGCGTGCGCCGCCGCGAGCAGGCCGACGAGCACGGCGGTCCGTCGCCGGCCGCGCACGGCCGTCGCGGGATCGGGTTCGGCCGTCGAACGATCGGGTGCGGCCACGGGGAACTCCTTCGCCGGGGGCCTGGTCCTGTCGCATCATCTGTACCGGAAACGGGCAGGCCGGGCCTGCGGTTCGGGGAAATTCGCGATCGACGCCGTGCGTCTCGGCGCGTCTGTGCGGTGCCGCGGGGAGAGGCGATTGGGGTGTCGAGCGGCACAGGGCTTACAGTTGCGTCGTGCAACACAAACGGGAGGTTGCGGCGCAGTCCGCAGCGGCCGGTGTATCCGAGGTATACGACGAGTTCGTGTACCTGATTCGCCATCTCACAGCGGGGGAGCGCGCCCACGACGACGTGCTCTCGCTGGCGCAGCATTCGATGCTCGGCTTCATCGACCGCAACCCGGGCTGCCGAGCCACCGACATCTCGGATGCGTTCAGCGTGAATCGGTCGACCGTCTCCCGTCAGCTGCGCAGCTGCATCGACGCCGGGCTCGTCCAGGCGCAGGCCGGACCGACCCGGCTCGGCCACCCGCTCCGGCTCACCGACCGGGGCCGCGAGACCCTCGCCCGCACCGTCGCCGGACGTCACGACGAGATCCGCGCGGCGCTGACCGGCTGGGGCCAGGACGACATCGATCGGTTCGTCGACATGCTGCGCCGCTTCCGCCAGGGAGTGGAACACCGGTCCACTGCCCGCCCCGACCACAACGAGGGAGACGCTCGTGCGTGAGTACACCACCCCCGCCCAGTTCACCGTCGGCGACGACGAATCGGTCGTCCGCACGGTCTTCACGCACGCGGAGAAGACCCCGCACCGCGTGATGTACTCCCGCCCGGAGGGAGAGGACTGGGTCGCCGTCACCGCACGGCAATTCGCCGAGCAGGTCTCGGGGGTCGCCAAGGGCCTCGTCGCGGCGGGCGTGCAGCCCGGCGACCGGGTGGCCCTGCTGTCGGCCACCCGCTACGAGTGGGCGCTGTTCGACTACGCCATCTGGGCCGCCGGCGCCGCCACGGTGCCGATCTACGACTCCTCGTCCACCGAGCAGATCCGCTGGATCCTGCAGGACTCCGAGGCGGTCGTCGCCGTCGTCGAGACCGCGCGCCACGAGGCGCTGTTCGTCGACATGCCGGAGACCCTGCGCCGCACCCTGCGGATCGAGGGCGGCGCCGTGGAGACGCTGATCGCCGAGGGCGCCGGCGTCGACGACGCCCAGCTGCAGGCCCGCCTCGACGGCATCCGCGCCGACGACCTCGCCTCGCTGGTGTACACCTCGGGCACCACCGGCCGGCCCAAGGGCTGCATGCTGACCCACCGCAACTTCTACAGCGAGGTCCGCGGCATCCTGACCGCCTCGATCGGTGAGGTGGCCAAGCCGGGCAGCCGGGTGCTGACCTTCCTGCCGCTCGCGCACGTGCTGGCCCGTGCCGTCTCGCTGGCCGTCTTCGAAGGCGGTGCGGCGCAGGCGCACTGGTCGGACTTCGGCACGATCTCCGCCCAGTTCGAGCGCTACGCCCCGAACACCATCCTCGGCGTGCCGCGCGTCTTCGAGAAGGTGCGCGACGCCGCGGCGCGCAAGGCCGCGGCCGGCGGCAGGTTCAACGCGGCGATCTTCGCGTTCGCCGAGGAGACCGCCATCGCCTACAGCGAGTCGCTCGACCACGGCGGTCCGTCGTTCGTGCTTAAGGCCAAGCGCAACATGGCCGACAAGCTCGTCTACGCCAAGCTGCGGCAGGCGATGGGCGGCGAGTGCTGGTTCGCGATCTCCGGTGGTGGCGCCCTGAGTCCCCGTCTCGGCCACTTCTTCCGCGGCGTCGGCGTCCCGATCTACGAAGGCTACGGCCTGACCGAGAGCACCGCCGCGCACAGCGTGAACGTGCCCGGCGCCCAGAAGATCGGCACCGTCGGCCAGCCCATGGGCGGCAACAGCACCCGCATCGCCGACGACGGTGAGATCGAGCTGCGCGGCGGGGTCGTGTTCCAGGGCTACTGGCGCAACGAGAAGGCCACCGCCGAGGCCTTCCACGACGGCTGGTTCCGCACCGGCGATCTCGGCGAGATCGACGAGGACGGCTACGTGAGCATCACCGGCCGCAAGAAGGACCTCATCATCACCGCCGGCGGCAAGAACGTCTCGCCCGGGCCGCTCGAGGACCGGATGCGCTCGCACACGCTCGTCTCGCAGGCCGTGGTCGTCGGCGACGGGCGCAGCTTCATCACCGCGCTGCTCACCGTCGACCCCGAGGTGCTCGACAACTGGAAGGCCGAGAACGGGAAGGCGCCGACGGCCACCATCGCCGACCTGCGGCACGACCCGGCGCTGCACGACGCGCTGCAGTCCATCGTGGACGACGCCAACTCGATGGTCTCCCACGCCGAGGCCATCAAGAAGTTCGTCATCCTCGACCGAGACCTCACCGAGGAGACCGGTGAGCTGACGCCGACGCTGAAGATCAAGCGCAACGTCGTGACCGAGCGCTTCGCCGCCGACATCGAGAGCATGTACGCGAAGTGACGCGCGGCCGGCCGCCGGGTTCGGAACCCGGCGGCCGGCCGAGACGCTCAGGCCTCGTCGGCTGCGGAGGGATCCGGGGCCGGCGCCACAGCGGCGAGCAGGGCCGCGAACCGCTCGTTGCCGGGCAGATCGTCGAGCAGCACGGTCCTGCCCTTCTCGTCGGCCAGCGGGATCCGCCAGTTGGGGTACTCGTCGGTCGTGCCCGGCTGATTCTGGCTGCGCCGCTCACCGACCGCGTCGGCCAGCGACACCCCGATCAGCGCCGACGGGCTCGCCGCGACGAACCGGTGCAGTGCCTCGACGGTCCGCTGCTCGTCGGCGACCTCGTCGAGCAGTCCGCGCTCCCGCAGCACCGCCAGCACGGCGTCGCGTTCGGCGGCCGCGTCGGCGGCCTCGGTCTCCAGGTCCCGTTCGAGCAGACCCAGCTCGGACCGCAGCGTGATGTGTTCTCCGGCAAGGAAACCCGCCGTCGGTGGCAGGTCGTGCGTGGTGACCGACGTCAGGCACAGCTCCCGGTAGCTCTCCGGGGGCCGGGGGTCGTCACCGTCGCGCTCGAACCACAGGATCGACGTCCCGGCGATGCCGCGGCGGGACAGGTACTCCTGCACCCAGCTCTCGAACACGCCGAGGTCCTCGCCGATCAGCACGGCGTCGGCCCGGTGCGCCTCGAGCGCCAGGATCCCGATGAGGGCCTCGTGGTCGTACGTGACGTACGTGCCCTGATCGGGCGTGCAGCCCTCGGGAATCCACCAGGTGCGGAACAGGCCCAGGATGTGGTCCACCCGCAGGCCGCCGGCGTGGCGCAGCGCGGTGCGCACCACGTCGCGGTAGGGCCGGTAGCCGAGCTCCGCGAGCCGGACCGGATGCCAGGGCGGCTGGGTCCAGTCCTGACCCTGCCGGTTGAAGTCGTCCGGCGGCGCACCGACCGTCATGTCGCGGATCAGGGCGTCGCCGAGCGTCCAGGCGTCGGCGCCGTCGGGACGGACACCCACCGCGAGGTCGTGCACGATGCCGACGTCCATGCCGGCGGCACGCGCCGCGGACTGCGCCTCGGCGAGCTGCTCGTCGCACAGCCACTGCAACCAGCAGTGGAACTCGATGCGCTCGGCCAGCTTGGTGCGCTGCCGCGCGACGTACGGCGCGTCGGGGGTCGCCGCCAGGGTCTCCCAGCGGGCGCTGCGATCGCCGAACTTCTCGCTGAGCGCGCACCACAACGCGAAATCGGTCAGCGCGTCCCCGCCCGCGGCGCGGAACGCGTCGAACTCCGCCTGCCGCGCCGGGCTGCGCGGCACCCGGAACACGTGCCCGAGCACGTCCAACTTGGCCCGGAACGCGGCGTCCCGGTCGATGCGCTTGTCCTTGCGGTTCGACTTGGCGAACTTCCCGGCGTACGCCTCGAGCGTCTTGCGGTGCTTGCGCGGCAGGAACGCCGCCTCGCGGATGTTCTCCACCCGCAGATAGATCGGGTGGACGAACCGCCGCGAGCTCGGCAGGTACGGCGACGGCTCGAGCGGCGGCTCCGGCTCGCCTGCGTGGACGGGATTGACGAGCACGAAGTCACCGCCGTCCACCGAGGCGGTGATCGCGGCGAGGTCCGCCAGGTCCGCGAAGTCGCCGACGCCCCACGACCGCTTCGACCGCACCGAGTACAACTGCGCGGCCAGGCCCCGGCGACGTCGCTCGAGGAGCCGGTCGGCGGTGCCGAGACGCGCGGGTGTCACCACCAGGGTGGTCTCGGCCTCGGTGTCGTCGCTGCGGGCGTGCAGGGTGTGCCACCCGAGCGGCAGGTCCGGGACGGCGAACGTCGCGCGGCCGACGAGCCGGCCGTCGACCTCCCGCGGATCGACCCACACGTCGCGCTGCGCGACGTCGACGACGTCGCCGTCCTCGGTGCGCACCTGCACCTGCACCGCAGTGCCGTGGGGCACGTGCACGGGGAAGGTGCGCTCCTCGCCCTGCACGACCACCAGGACGGGTGGCAGCATGCGCCGCCACGGCTCGTTCGGCAGATCCGCGAGGACGGCGTCGATCTCCGCCTCGGTGCCCGCGGACACGCCCAGCGAGGCCAGGACCCGGCGCAACGTGTCGTCGCTCGCGTAGTGGTCCTGCTTGTCCCACCCCACATACGAGGTGGCGATCCCGAATTGCTCGGCCAGTTCCCGCAGCTTCACCGTCGATGTCACGACACCCGATCATGCCAGGTCGCGGACCACTCGGCAGACCCGGCGATGTCAGTTGCGGACTGCGGGGCCGAGGTACGCGAGCACGGCCAGGACGCGGTGGTGGCCGTCGGGTTCGGGGGGCAGGCCGAGCTTGTCGAAGACGGCGCGCACGTGCGCGCCGACGGTACGTTCCCCGAGGGACAGGGCCGCTCCGATCGCCCGGTCCGAACGGCCTTCGACCAGGAGGGTGAGGACCTCCCGTTCCCGGGGGGACAGTTCGTCGAGGGCCACCCGGTCGCGGTGCGGCCGCGAGACCAACCGGCCGACCACGTCGGGATCGATCGCCGTTCCGCCCGCCGCGACGCGGTGCAGCGAGCCGAGGAACCCGTCGATGTCGGAGAGGCGGTCCTTGAGCAGATATCCCAGACCGGCCGTCCCGCCGGCGAAGACGTTCATGACGTTCTCGGTTTCCACGTACTGGGACAGCAGCAGCACGGCGGTGCCCGGGAAGCACCGGCGAATGGTGAGGGCGGCCTCGATGCCCTCAGTGGTGTGGGTGGGAGGCATCCGGATGTCGACGACGGCGAGGTCCGGGCGCTGCTCGCCGACCAGCCGCAGCAGGGCCTGCGCCTCCGCGGCCTGGCCGACCACCTCGATTCCCTCGTCGTGCAGCAGGCCGGCGATCCCCTCGCGGAGCACCGCGGAGTCGTCGGCGAGCACCACCCGGAGGTTCACGACGGCTCCCCGGATGTCCCGGTGGTGAGGGGAAGGGACAGCGTCAGCGTCGTTCCGCCCCCCACGGGACTGTGCACGGTGAGCACCCCACCGAGGGCCGTGGCCCGGTCCGCCAGTCCGCTCAACCCACCGCCGGCGGTCAGCGTCGCACCGCCGCACCCGTCGTCGGTGACGACCATCCGCAGCATCCCGCCGTCCCGGCGAAGGTCGATCTCGATGTGGGTGGCGCCGGAGTGCTTGGTGGCGTTGGCCACCGCCTCGGCGGCGATGAAGTAGGCGGCGAGTTCGACAGAGGCGGGAGCCCGCACGGTGAGGGTGTCGACGATCTCCACCGGCAGCGGCGCGCGCTCGGCCAGGGCGGTCAGCGCGGCGGCGAGCCCGTGTTCCTGCAGCACCGGGGGATAGACACCCCGGGCCAGTTCCCGCAGTTCCACCAGCGCCGAGTCCAGTTCGGCCGTGCCCTCGTCGAGCAGCTCCTGCTTGCGCTCCGGCTGGGATGCCCGCTGCGCACGCCGCAACAGGATCGTCGCGGCAACCAGGCGTTGCTGCGCACCGTCGTGCAGGTTGCGTTCGAGCCGCCGCCGTTGGGCGTCCCCGGCGGCGACGATCCGCTCCCGGGACCGGCGGACCTCGGCGAGCTGAGCCTGCAACTCGGACTGGAGGCGCTGGTTGTCCAGCGCGAGGGTCGCGGCGCTGCGCACCGCCGCGAGCAGTTGCGGCTGATGTCGCAGCGACCGGTCGTACACCAGCGCTCCGACCGGGACGCCGTCGCGTTCGAGGACGGTCGCCGCGCGGGGGTCGTCGTCGTCCGGCAGGCTCTGCGGCTCCCCGTTCGCGTCGAGATAGCTGTTCCACTGTGGTGACCATGACCACAGGATCAGGCCGGGGTCGCGCAGTGCCTTGCGCAGCGCGTGGACGAACTCGTCCCCGAGCGGGGCCGCACCGACCTCGATCATCACGTCGCTGACCGCGCTGCGCGCGACCCGGTAGCGCCACAACCCGACCAGCACCGCCACTGGAAACAGCGCGGTCGCCAGATAGCTCAGGTAGGCCGTCCACACGTTCCCCACGCCGGAAGACCGCGCCGTGACCAGCCCCGTTCCGATCACCGTGGCGAATCCGAGAATGCCGGCGATCCACAGGGGCGCGAACGCGGCCCGGTAGGCCGGGGACCCCGACCGCCAGCGGGCCAGCAGCACGCCGATCACGACCACACTGATGCCGATGGCAATTGCGCCGAAGACGAGCTGCAGCCCCCTGAAGATCGCCGGGTCGTCCCGGACCAGCAGCAGGTTGGGCGCGGTGAAGCGTTCTGTACCGACCATCACGGAGGGGTTGTAGAACATCAGATCGAGCAGGACCGAGACCAGGAAGTACACATAGCAGCCCCCGACGAACCACCGTTCCCACCGCCGGTTCAATCGCCCCGTCGGAAAACCGAGCAGGATATGGATCAGCACCGGGAGATACATCACCGTCAGCGCCGCGCCCACGGTGAAGACGACCGGATTGCGTGACGCACCGCCCCCCTTCACCAGCCACAGCACCCCGGCCAGCACCATCAGCCGTCCCGTGTTGTCGTCCGGGCGGCTCCGCCACGCGATGATGCCCGCCGCGACGAAGGCGACGCCGACCGCGGGGAAGGCGACCAGTTCCGCCGGGCCGACGGGCGGACCGCCGGGCCAATCGAGCGACACCACCACCACCGCGACCACCAGCAGGGTGGTCACGGCGACGATGGCCGGCACTGTTCGACGACTCACGACGAGGCCTCCGATCCTCGCTCCCAGCATCTCGCTCCCGGCCCCGCCGGACCACCGTGCTGGCACTGTTCGACCATCTCGGCCGTCACGTGATTCGGCGGCAGCGCCTGCACGGAGATCCGTACCGTGCCTGCACGGAGCCCCGGCCGGTGTCTGCACGGTGCGCTCCGCGCCGGACCGGCGCCAGGTCGGCGGACAACCGCGCGCCGCAGCGGTTCCGCCGACGATCCCCGAGGGGTTGAATAGAGGAGGTGGGCCGCTTCGGGAGGTGGTGGCGGTGACGGGGAACGGGGCTCCCGGGCCGGGTTCGGTATTTGCCGGGTACACCATCGAGCGGCTGCTCGGCGCGGGCGGCATGGGTTCGATCTACCTGGCGCAGCACCCGCACCTGCCGCGCAAGGTGGCCCTCAAACTTCTCCACCCCGCCCTGACCGCCGACGACAGCGTCAAGGCCCGCTTCGAACTCGAGGCCGACCATGCCGCGCGCCTC
This sequence comes from Rhodococcus sp. YH1, assembly GCF_009939605.1. Classification (NCBI taxonomy): domain Bacteria; kingdom Bacillati; phylum Actinomycetota; class Actinomycetes; order Mycobacteriales; family Nocardiaceae; genus Rhodococcus; species Rhodococcus sp. YH1. Next base: position 11,016 of record NZ_WVTE01000002.1, read on the forward strand.
GAGCACGCCAACATCGTCCAGGTCTACGACCGCGGCTGCGAGGACGGCCGGCTCTGGATCGCCATGCAGTACGTCCCCGGCACCAACGCCGCCGCGCTGCTCGGCCACGGGCCCGTCCCGCCCGAGCGGGCAGTCCACATCGTCTCCGAGATCGGCAAGGCACTCGACTACGCCCACCAGGCCGGGGTGCTGCACCGGGACGTGAAGCCGACGAACATCCTGCTCGCCGAACCCGCCGGCCCGGGCGAACCCGAACGGGTCCTGCTCACCGATTTCGGCATCGCCAAGGCCCTCGACGAGGCGGGCGGGCTCACCCGCACGGGGATGTTCGTCGGCAGCCTGCAGAATGCCGCACCCGAGCAGTTCGACACCACCGCCGCGCTCGACCACCGCACCGACATCTACTCGCTCGGCTGCACCCTCTACCACCTGCTGACCGGCCGCCCCCCGTATTCCGGCGACACCCTGGCGAAGCTGTGGCACGGACATGTCCGCAGCCCGATACCCCGGCCGAGTGAGGCTCGACCCGACCTGCCGAAGGCGTTCGACGCCGTCGTCGCGGGTGCCCTCGCGAAGGACCGCAACGACCGCTACGACACCTGCAGGGAACTCACCGCCGCCGCCCGGAACGCCCTCACCTCCGAGACCACGACCACCGTCCCTGCTCCGGCAGCCGACGACACCCTGGCCCGGACGGTGGCGGTGGACACCGCGTCACCGAGCAGGGTCGCCGCGACGCGGCGCGCGACGCGGCGCGGCGGCAGCGCGGCACCCCTGCGGGTGGTGCTCGCCGACGACTCCGTGCTGCTGCGCGAGGGTATCGCCCGGCTGCTGTGCGACGAGGGGATCGACGTCGTCGGCGAGGCCGGCGACGCCGCCACCCTGCTCGGTCTCGTCGCCGACGAGCGGCCCGACGTCGCCGTCGTCGACATCCGGATGCCGCCGACCCACACCACCGAGGGAATCGTCGCCGCGGCGGCCATCCGTGCCGACCACCCGGACACCGCGGTGGTACTGCTGTCGCAGTACGTGGAAACCGACCACGTCATGAATCTGCTCGCCGACGGGGCCGCCGGCCTGGGCTACCTGCTCAAGGATCGGGTCGCCGACATCGACGAGTTCGTCGACACCCTGCACCGGGTCGCCGAGGGCGGCTCGGCCATCGACCCCAGCGTGGTGAGCCGGATGGTGGCCCGGCCCCACCGCGACAGCCGTCCCATCGACACGCTGTCCACCCGCGAACGCGAGGTCCTCAGCCTCATGGCCGAGGGCCGCTCGAACCGGGCGATCGGGGCGGCCCTGTTCCTCGGAGAACGCACCGTCGAGGCGCACGTCCGGGCGATCTTCCTCAAGCTCGGTCTGCACCCCGAACCCGAGGACCACCGACGCGTCCTGGCCGTGCTCAAGCATCTCGAGGCGACCACCCCCTGAACCACCCCGGCTGCCGAAGGCCACGCCGGGTGCCCGCGCTGCGGCCGCGCCGTCCCGCGGAAACGGCTCGCCCGCACGAGGTGCTCAGTCGGAGAGTTCGTCGAACAACGTCGGCTCGTCCGGGTTCTCGAACAGCTCGATCTGCTCGGGTGGGGACGGACGCGGCCGCCGCACGCGTGTGGTGGCGGTGCCCGCCGGGGGCACGAGCAGCCGCATCGCTGCGGTGAGCGAGCGGCAGGTCAGCTCCCACTCCTGCGCCTTCGCCTCGGCGCGGGCGGTGCCGGCGCCGTCTCCGGCCGCGGCACGCCCCATCGCCTCGGCCTGCCAGCAGACCTGCGCGTCCACGCTCATCCGCAGGAAACGCAGCAGCTGGTCCGGTTCGTCGCCGGCCATGCGGGCCACCGTCCGGGTCTCGACCTCCGCCCGGCCGTCGAGATGGAGATCGCGCAGCGCCAGCAGCGTCGGCGGCAGGTCCTCCTCAGAGTCCGTCGTCCACGGCGGCAGCTCGTCCGGGGGCGGCGGCACACCGTCGTGGTCGGTCTCGTGCAGCAGCTCGCCGCCGAGGCGGGTGCCGAACGCCTCGTCCAGCCCCTCGAGGAACTGCGCGACGTGGTCGAGCGTGGTCAGCAGGTGGGCCGGCACGAACGGCGACGCGGGCAGGTGTGCCGCCACCGCGACCCGGTCCTCGACCAGCACGAACTTCAGGTGCGGCCACCGGCGGTTGAGGTCGGCGACGACCTCGGCGGCGCGGGTGCGCCCGGTGATGTTGTGGACGATCGGGGCGAACACGTCGACGGTGCGCTCGTGCGGCCCGACGCCGACGAACACGAGCAACCCCGCGACCCGCAACGCCAGGTCGCCGTCCTCGTCCCACAGCGGGACGTCGCCGATCCGCTCGCGCAGCGTCGACTCGATCAGCTCGCGCACGTGCTCCTCGCCCGCGGTCTCGACGGCGAGCGGAAGCGCGGCCGGCGGCGGCGTCTCCTCGGCGGGCGCGGGCAGGTCGAAGGCCGCCGCCCGGCCGGCGCCGAACGTCTCGGTGCGCAGGAACAGCGGATGCGGCACCCCCCACACCCGGCGCAGCGCCGTCACCGCGACGGCCGCGAGCTGGTCCGCCCACGCCGCGGGCCGGTCCATCCAGTAGGCGGGGGACCCGCCGTCCTCCGGGTCCTCCGGTCCCCGGGACGGTTCGCGCCAGCCGAGCTCGGCGAGCAGCGCCTCGTCGGCCGGGCGGAGGCGACGGTCGCCGCCGAGGTGGGCGTTGGACGGCACCTCGCACCGCACCTGGCCTGCACCCCACGCGTAGAACTGCACGCACGGTCCGGCGGGTCCGGTCTCCTCCTCGACGAGCGGCTCGAGGAGCAGCCCGTCGCCGTCGCACATCGACGCCACGTGATCGGCGAGCCGTGCCCGGAACTCGCTCCAGGACCGGTCGACGTCGCGGTCGAATCGGCTCTCGGTGTCGGTCACGATCCGCCCCCCTTTCCCAGTGCTGCCGGACCAATCTGTGCCGGAGACACTAGTCGCGCCGTCCGACAGGTGCCCGGCTCGGCGCGGGTGGTGGTCGCCACGTGGCACCGGCGGGGTGGTCCGGTGGGGGAATCTCAGCCGACGCTGCGGACGAACGCTCCGATCGAATCGACGGCTCGCCCCGCCTCGGGCACGAGGCCCGCCGCGGCCTGGAAGACGTGCACTTGCCGTTCCCACACCTGCAGCTCGCAGGGCACGCCGGCGCCGGAGAGGCGCCGGGCCATCAGCTCGGCGTCCACGTACGTCATCTCCTCCGAGCCGGTCTGGATGAGGGTGGGCGGCATGGCGGTCAGGTCGGCGTCGACCGGTGACACCGCGCGCGGACCCGGCCGGCCGGAGGCGGCGTCGATGCGGGCGATCACAGCGGCGAGGGCCGGAACGGCGCGGCGCGGGAACAGGGCACACCGGTACGAATTGGGATGTTCGAGCTTGCCGCGGGTGTCGAGGTCGGTCAGGGGCGAGAGCGCCACGTTGCCGGCCGGCCGGCCGAGACCGAGCCGCAGCGCCTCGAGCGTCACCTGGAAGGTGAGGAATCCGCCGGCGGAGTCGCCGGCCACCACGATTCGTTCCGTCGGGTAGCCGTGCGCGATCAGCCACCGTAGCCCCTCGATGCCGTCCTCGACCGCGCTCTCGATCGGGTGTCCCGGCAGCATGCGGTAGGCGACGCTGAGCACGGGTGCCCCGGCCGCCGACGAGATGCGGGAGACCATCTGCCGGTGGGTGGTCAGGCCGCACACCAGGAACGCGCCGCCGTGCAGGTAGAGGATCGCCGTGGCGCCGTCGGCTCCGGGGGCGGCGAGGAACTCGGCGTGGCAGGACGGCAGCCGGACCGGGTGCCGGTGCGTGCCGGGGACCGGCTTGAGGGGGAACGCCAGCCGGTCCACCACGCCCGTCGGCCAGGGCAGGTGCGGGGCGCGCGCCCACGCGTCGATGACCGGCTTGACGGTGCTGCGCACCGAGAAGGTCAGCGCCTGCGACGGCAGGCTCACGCCGGCGACCTCGCGGCGGAGCACCGGCCGCGGCACGGGCGGATACGACAACGACGGATGGTTCGACGCGGTACTCGTCACCGGGACCTCCTCGTCCTCACCTGCTCGGACGGAGCCCTCTCGTCGACGGCTCCCGTCTTCTCTCTCGGCCCTTCTCCGAGGCGTTCGCGGCGTTCGTCCGGGTCGGTTGCCCGACAGTACGACGAGGAATCGCCGGGGCGAAGCATCGTGACTCGATGGAGACCGGACAAAGGGAACTCCGCAGGTCGTCGGCGTGCCCGTTATCGATCCGGTACGGCCGTCCGGTCGCCGGACGTACCATCCATCCCAGCGTGCGACGGCGGACGAAAGGGGGCTGTCCCGGTGGGATACATGCCTGTGACCGACTCGATGTTCCTGATCGCCGAGTCGCGGGAGCGCCCGATGCACTTCGGCTCGCTCGAGCTGTTCACGCCGCCGCCCGACGCCGGTCCGGGATACGTCACCGACCTCTACAACCGGCTGGTCGCCGACGCGCAGGTCGACGAGCTGTTCCGCAAGCGCCCGGCCGACCCGGTGTCGAGCCTCGGCTACACCTGGTGGGCCGTGGACGACGAGATCGACCTCGAGTACCACGTCCGGCACTCGGCCCTGCCGGCGCCGGGCCGGATCCGTGAGTTGTTCACCCTCGTCTCGCGCCTGCACAGCGGCCTGCTCGACCGGCACCGGCCGCTGTGGGAGGCCTATCTGATCGAAGGGCTCGCCGACGGCCGGTTCGCCGTCTACACGAAGATGCATCACGCGCTGCTCGACGGGGTCTCGGGGCTGCGGCTGCTGCAGCGGACCTACACCCCCGATCCGAACGTGCGCGAATTCCCGGCGCCGTGGCACCTGCCGGCCCGCCCCAGCTCCGGCACCCGGGAGCAGGACTCGCTGTTCGCTGCGGTGCGCTCACTGGCCGGCGACGTGATCGGCGCGGCGCCCGTCGCGCTGCGGATCGCCCGGACCGTCCTCGGCGGGCGCCGCGTCGCGTTGCCGTACGAGGCACCGCGGTCGATGTTCAACGTTCCGATCGACGGGACGCGGCGCTTCGCGGCGCAGTCCTGGAGCCGCGAACGCATCACGCGGGTGCGGCAGGCGGCCGGGGTGTCGAGCAACGACGTCGTCGTCGCCATGTGCGCAGGTGCCCTCCGCGCCTACCTCCTCGAACAGCAGGACCTGCCCGATCTTCCGCTGATCGCGATGGTCCCGGTGTCGCTGCGAGCCAAGGACGCTCCCGATTCGGCCGCGGGCGGCAACAGCGTGGGGGTCACGCTGTGCAACCTCGGCACCCATCTCGAGGATCCACTCACCCGGCTCTCGACGGTCAGTGATTCGATGGCGGAGGGCAAGACCCTGTTCGCCGGGATGACGCCGCTGCAGGCGACGGTGTGGTCGGCGCTGAACGTCGCCGGGCTCGCGCTGGCACCGATCTCGGGCGCCGTCTCCCTGGCCCCGCCGCCGTTCAACCTCATCATCTCCAACGTGCCGGGACCGCGGGAGCGGGTGTACCGCAGCGGGTCCCGGCTCGACGGGATCTACCCGGTGTCGGTGGTGCTCAACGGCCAGGCACTCAACATCACGCTGACCACCACCGCCGACACCGTCGACTTCGGCGTCGTCGGATGCCGCCGCACGGTCCCCGGCCTGCAGCGGCTGCTCGGCCACCTCGAGGACGCCCTTGTGGAATTCGAGGTGGCACTTGACATTTCGTGATCGTCGTCAGTCCGGCAGTGCGGAACTGCGTGGTCCGGTGGCGTGCAGGACGTCGACGAGCTCCTTCTCGAGGGTCACGAACTCCGGCGACGTCAACGTGTCCAGACCCCGGGGGCGGGGCAGCGGCACCGTCACCTCGTGACAGATCCGGGCCGGGCGCCGCGTGAGCACCAGCACCCGATCCGACAGCAGCAGCGCCTCGCGCACGTCGTGGGTGATCATCAGCACCGTCCACCGGTCCCGCTGCCACACCTGCTGCAGCCACAGCTGCATCTCGGTGCGCGTCAGCGAATCCAGGGCCCCGAACGGTTCGTCCAGCAGCAGCACCTTGCGGCCCTGCAGGACCGTCCGCGCCAGGGCCGCGCGCTGGCGCATCCCGCCCGAGAGCTGCCGGGGGGCGGCATCCTCGAACCCGGCGAGGCCGAAGGCGGGGAACAGCGCCCGGGCCCGGGCACGCGCCTCGCCACGCGGCACGCCCTGCACCTCGAGGCCGAGTGCGCAGTTGCCGAGCACGGTGCGCCACGGGAACAGCAGGTCTTTCTGCGGCATCAGGGCGGCCCGTCCCGGTGCGGCCGGCCGGTCACCCACCGTGACGGCACCGGTGTCGGGAGAGTCGAGACCGGCGATCAGCCCGAACAGGGTGGACTTGCCGCACCCGCTCGGGCCGATGAGCGAGACGAACTCGCCCTCGGCCACGGCGAACTCGGCGCCGTCGAGGACGGTGCGCGCACCGAACGCCTTGTGCACGCCGGTGACCGTGACGGCGTTCATCGCGGGCTCCTCGTCGTCTGCGCCCACGGCGCCACCACCCGTTCCACGGCGTAGGTGAGCAGGTACAGCGCCAGCGAGACCACCGCGGTGACGAGCACCGCCGCGAGCACCAGATCGGTCCGGAACGAGTTCTTCTGGGTGCTCATGTAGATCCCGAGCCCCGACGTGGCGCCGACGTATTCGGCGAAGACCGCACCGACGACGGCGTAGGTGACCCCGATGCGCAGCGCCGTGAAGAACCGGGGCAGCGCCGACGGCAGCCGCACGTACAGGAACTCCTGCCAGCGGGAGGCACCCATGCTGCGCAGCAGCGCTCCCGCCTCCCGGTCCGCGGCCGCGAAGCCCTCGATCAGGCCGATCGCCATGGGGAAGAACGTGGCGAGCGCGATCACCAGGATCTTCGGCAGCAGCCCGAATCCGAACCAGATGATCATCAGCGGCGCGATCGCGATGATCGGCAGGGTCTGCGACACCACGAACAGCGGCACCAGGGCGCGGCGCAGCCACGGCGAGAAGTCCACGACGATCGCGAGGAGCCACGCCACGACGAGGGACACCGCGAAACCGACGAGGGTGACCTGCAGCGTCGACCAGGCATGGCCCGCGATGTCGTCGCGGTGTGCCCAGCCCTGCCCGAGGACCCGGGCGGGGGAGGGCAGCACCTGCGGGCGGATGCCGCTGAGCGTCACGTACAGCTGCCAGCCGACGGTCAGCGCGGCGACGACCAGCACGGCCGGTGCGACGCGCCGCACCCAGGGATTCCGGGTCGGGTCAGGGCGTGAGGTAGTCATCGGTGAAGTACGTCGACCAGTCCGGCTCGGTGGTCAACGGCTTGCCGTCGGGGCCGGAGAGCAGGCCCTTCTCGAACAGGAACCGGGAGTACCCGGTCCACCGTTCGAGGGTGAGGGTGCCGACGCGGCCGTTCTCGTCGCGCAGGTAGCCGGCCGACAGCATCCGCTGGCTCTCGTAGACGAGATCCTCGTCGGGGAAGGCGCCGGGCTCGGCCTCGATCAGCGCGCGGGCTCCGCGGTCCGGGTCCTGCGCGGCGATCTCGTAGCCGCGCTGGACGGCCTGCACGAACGCCCGGGCCTGGTCCGGATGTTCGGCCAGCCAGTCCTCGTTGCCGTCGATCACGATCGCGTAGGCGTCGGGGAACCCGTAGTCGGTGTAGCGGAAGTAGCGCATCGGCAGCCCGCGGTGCTCGGCCTCGATGCCTTCCCACGCCAGGTACGAGACGGTGAAGTCGGCGGTGCCGGAGTACACGGCCTCGTAGGCGGAGGTGCCCAGGGTGACGGAGGTGAAGTCGCCCCGCCCGCCGTCGTTCCGGATCACCTGCGCGAGCGTCTCCTCGTCGCCCGGGTCGCCGAAGCCCGCGTAGGTGCGGCCGTCGAGGTCCCGGGGCCGGGTGAGGTCGGCGCGGTCGGCCTTGACGGCGATGCCGGTCGCCCAGTGCTGCAGCGGCGCGAGCACCGAGACGGTGCGCGAGCCGGCCGCCCGGGAGAACGTCGCCTGCGCCTGCGTGGAGATGCCGAACTCGGCGTTGCCGGCGTCGACGAGGGTGTCCGGGGTGGTGTTGTTGTAGGGCAGGAACTCGACGTCGAGACCGGCGTCGGCGAACAGGCCCTCCTGCTGGGCCACGTACAGGCCGGTGTGGTTGGTGTTCGGCGTCCAGTCCAGGGCGAACCGGATCGTGTCGCCGGAGTCGTCGTCGCCGGTGCCGCCGGCGCAGGACGCGGTGAGCAGCAGCGCCGCGGTGAGGGCGGCCAGGACGGTGAGCCGGCGACGCAGCCGGGAGGTGGTCGTCATGAGGCCGGCCAGTCCTGCGTGTTCAGCGCGGTGTCCCAGAACAGCAGCTCGTAGCGGGTGGCGATCGTGAACGCCCCGGCCATGGCCTCGCGCTCGGTGTCGGTGGCCGCCGCCGCCGCGACGTCGACGAGCTCGCGGGCGGTGGCGACCGCGGCGTGGAACTCGGGCGCGTCGTAGGTGGTGACCCACTGGGCGTATGGGTGGGTGGGGTCCGCGGTGAGCACGTCGGCGGCGCGGACGGCCAGCTCGCGGCCGACCTCGGCGTAGATCCAGAAGCACGGAAGCACCGCGGCGGCGCCGACCGGATACGGATCGGTGGCGACCGTGGCGGTCAGGTAGGAGACGTAGCCGAGGCAGGCGGGGGAGTGCGCGGGGGTGTCCTCGGCGGGCGGCAGGACACCACCGGTGAGCAGACCCCGGTGCAGGGCCGATTCCTCGGTGGCGGCCGTCGCCGCGCTGTTGGCCCAGAACGCGGCGGTGGCCGGGTCCGGGGCCTTCGCCGCGAGGAGGGCGAGCGCCTTGGCGTAGCCGGCGAGGTAGAGGGCGTCCTGCTCGATGTAGAAGCGGAACGCGTCGAGCGGCAGGGTCCCGTCGCCGAGCCGGCGCAGGAACTCGAGGTCGTCGATGGCCTCGCGCAGGACCTTCGTACGGTCCCACAGCAGATCGGTGAAGCGCTCGGTCCCCTCCGGGACCGACGCATGGGCAGGCATGGTCATGCCGTGACATCCCTTCGTCAGCATTACCTGATCAGGTTCGACGGGTGTGATCTCAGCTCCCGCTCGTGTGCGGAGCACCCCGTGTCTACGGAGGCGACGATAGCACCGGGTGTGGCTCGCCCCACGCGGGCCCGGGGTGCCGGGTCGCCGGGGCTGCGCGTGCAGCCTGTCTGTTGTTGGTACCTTGGCCCCAGACCGTTCGTTCGGGAGGGACCGTGGACGCCGAGACTCTCATCGTCGGGTGCAAGTACGGCGACGTACGCGGCTACCGCGACGGTTCCGTCTACGCGTGGAAGGGCGTCCCGTACGCCGCGCCGGCGTCCGGCGACCTTCGGTTCCGCGCCCCCGAACCGCCGGAGCCGTGGACCGACGTGCTCGACGCCCGCCGGTTCGGGCCCATCGCGCCGCAGGGCCGCAACAATCCCATCCCCATCGACCCGGGCCTGTCGATCGGCGAGGACTGCCTCTCGCTGAACATCTGGGCACCGGAGCCGGACGGGGAGCCGCGGCCGGTGATGGTCTGGATCCACGGCGGCGCCTACGTCCTCGGGTACTCGGGTCAGCGGATCTACGACGGACGGTTGCTCGCCGAACGCGGGGACGTCGTCGTGGTGACGGTCAACTACCGGCTCGGCGCCCTCGGCTTCCTCGACTTCTCGTCGTTCTCGACAGCCGGGACCACCTTCGAATCCAACGTCGGGTTGCGGGACCAGATCGCCGCGCTCGAGTGGGTGCGCAACTGCATCTCCGCGTTCGGGGGCGACCCGGACCGGGTCACCGTGTTCGGCGAGTCGTCGGGCGGCGGGTCGCTGACCACCCTGATGACCGTGCCCCGCGCCGAGGGCCTGTTCCACCGGGCCATCGCGCAGAGCCCGCCGGCGACGTCGGCATACGGGTCCGAGCGGGCGGCCCGGGTCGCCGAGCGGTTCCTCGAGATCCTCGACCTCACGCCGGCCCGGGTGTGGGCGCTGCGGGACATGCCGCACGAGACGCTGACCGATGCGGGCGACGTGCTCGTCGGGGAGATCCCCACGAAGTTCCCCGGCACGCTCGCGATGGCGCCGGTGGTCGACCGCGACCTGGTGCCGAAGTACCCGGTGGCGGCGTTCCAGAAGGGGCTCGCGCACCGGATTCCCCTGATCATCGGGTCCAACAAGGACGAGCCGTCGATCTTCCGCTTCATGAAGTCGCCGCTGATGCCGGTGAGCGACGCCTCCGTGCAGGCGATGCTCGACGCGCTCGCCGCGGATCATCCGGAGCTGCCGCCCGACCGCATCGCGGAGATCATCTCCGCGTATCCGGACGTCTCGAAAACGTCGGGGGCGATGGCGCTTTCGCGGGACGCCGGGTTCCGGATGCCGGTGGTGTGGATCGCCGACGCGCACAGCGCCCACTCGCCGACGTGGGTGTACCGGTTCGACCACGCCACCCCGATGCTCAAGGCGGCGCGGATCGGCGCCGGCCACGCCACCGAACTGCCCTACGTCTTCGGCAACTTCGGGACCCTCGATCGCGACCCCACGTTCTGGCTCGGCGGCCGCAAGGCCGCGACGGTGGTCTCGGGCCGGATCCAGCGCCGCTGGCTGGCCTTCGCGCACCACGGTGTGCCCGCCGCGCTGGACGGGTCCCGGCACTGGGCGCCGTACGACACCGGAAAGCGGATGACCCTGCTGATCGACAGCACCGACACCCTTGTCCCGGACCCCGACAGGGTGCTGCGTGAGGCCTGGGGCGACCAGGTGATGGGCTTCAGCTGATCGGGCGGCTCCGTGCGGGCCGAATGTCACATCACTTCGCTCAGATCGACCTGCTGTGACATTCGGCCGACACCAAACTGGTATGACCACTTGACCTCTGGCCGGGTTCCGGCCTACGGTCGGTCCGTGATGTTCGAGCCGATCGCCCGCAAGTCCGCCTCCGGCGAGGTGTACGACCAGATCGCCGCCCGGGTGCTCGGGGGCGACCTCGCCGCCGGGGCGGCGCTGCCGAGCGAGCGCAACCTGGCCGAAGCGTTCGGTGTATCGAGACCCGCTGTCCGCGAGGCGATTTCCCGGCTGTCCCACGCGGGTCTGGTGGAGGTGCGCCAGGGGGAGGCGACGTCGGTCCGCGACTTCCGCACCCAGGCCGGTCCGGAGCTGCTCCCGCGGCTGCTCGTGCGCGACGGCCGGCCCGACTGGGACGTCGTCCGCAGTGTCCTCGAGGCCCGACGCCTCATCGGCCGTCAGGTTGCCCGGCTCGCCGCCGCCCGCGCGACGGACGAGACGGAACCCCGGTTGCGCGACGCCGTGGCGCGGCTCGCGACGGGAGAGGACCCCGTCGCGCTGCAGGTCGCCGCCCTCGAATTCTGGGAACGCGTCGTCGACGCGGCCGACTCCCTCGCGTTCCGGTTGATCTTCAACAGCCTGCGCAACGCCTACGAACCGGCCATGACCGCGATGGCCGGCGTCCTGGTCGCCGAAGTCGGCCGCACCGACCTCTACGAACGGCTCGCCGGCGCGATCGTCGCCCACGACGAGGACGGCGCCGAACGCGCCGCCGGGGAACTGCTCGACCTGGGCACGTCGGCCCTGACGACCGCCATCGACCATGCGGAACACGCAGATGCGAGGAGCCGGGCATGAGCACGGATCGGACCGAACGGCGTAGCCGTCGCACCTCGATCGGCCTGCGGGACGCCGCCGCCGAGTTCGCCCGGCACCCGTCGCCGTGGATGATCGGCGCGATGCTCGCCGCCGCGAGCGTCGCGCGGGTTCTCCGCGGCGACTGGCAGATCTCCGACGCCCTGGTCCCACTGGTCGCCTTGCTGGTGTTTCCGCTGGTGGAATGGGTCATCCACGTCGGCATCCTGCACTGGCGGCCGCGCCGGATCGCCGGGCTGACGCTGGATTCGCTGTTGGCCCGCAAGCACCGCGAGCACCACTGCGACCCGCGCGACGTGCCGCTGATCTTCATTCCCTGGCAGACCCTGGTGTGGCTGCTGCCGGTTCTCGTCGCCGGCGCATGGCTGGTCTTCCCCAGGGCCGGCCTGGCACTGACGTTCCTGGTGACGGTGGGCGTCCTGGGCCTGAGCTACGAATGGACGCACTACCTCATCCACACGGACTACCGCCCGAACTCGCGGCCCTACCGCGCGGTGTGGCGCCACCATCGGCACCACCATTTCAAGAACGAGCACTACTGGTTCACCGTCACCACCGCGGGCACCGCCGACCGGATTCTCGGCACCGAACCGGACCCGGCCTCGGTCGAGACGTCGCCGACCGCCCGGAATCTGCACGCGTCCCGCTGACCCGGCGCGTGGACTCCGCTCACGTGCGTCGCGCTGCGCCGGGCAGCCGCAGGCGCCCGGCGAACTCGTGGAGCAGATCGATCAGATCCCGATCGTCGGTGCGGATGCGCCCGGTACCGCCGATCGCCGCGAGGCATCCCACGATCGCGGCGCCGTCGTCGCGCACCGGGACGGCGACCGCGGTGCGTCCCTGACGCAATTCGTCCTGCTCGACGGACACATCGAGGCTCCGGATGCGACTCAGCTCGATCGCGAGCCGGTCGAGCTCGACGATCGTGCGCGGCCCCACTTTCGGCAGGGCTGTGCCGGGGACGAGATGGGGGCGGTCGGCGAGAAGCAGCTTCCCGATCGCGGACGCGTGCAGGTGCCGGGTCAAGGACGACTCGCCCAGCAGCTCGTGGTCCGGGTCGCGATCCACCAGCCGGATCCGGTCTTGTTCGTAGGACGCCAGATACACCCCGTGCCGCACCTGGGCGCGCAGATCCTCGAGCACCTCGGCCACGGGCCACGTCTCCGCGTGCGGTGCTGCCGCCAGCTCCTGCGTCCGTCGGCCGAGCGCGAAACCCGACAGGTCGTGCACCCGCACCAGATAGCCGTCGGCGACGAGGAGGTTGAGCAGCCGGTACGCGGTCGCCGGCGGAATGCGGGTGAGCCGAGCCAGATCCTTGGCCGTCGCGCCCGAACCCAGCTGAGCTACCGCCTCGAGCAGGGCCAGCGCACGCTGCACGGCCGTCGGCTCCCGGCCGGTGACCTCGCGCGCCACCGTCAGAGGTCCCGATGCGGGCCGCGGTCGGCACGCACCAGGGTCATCGCGCCGAGCCGGTCGGGTGCGAAGACCCCGGCGCCCGGCAGCACGTCCGCGGATTCCGCGCTGTCGAACACCCCGATCGCCGTCGCAGCGCGTGGCGTCCGCCGCCGGAGCAGGAGATACCACAGGGGTCCCGCGGCGAGCAGCAGCAGGGGGACGGCCACCACGGCGGGATCGACCGCGACGATGCCGGAGCCGACGACGCAGCCGAGCAGCAGCGCGCCGCCCGCGGCCGCAGCACCACCGACGAGGGTCGAGCCGCGGGTGTGCTCGCCGATTCTGGTCAGGAAGCGCAGGGAGGCGACGGCCACCAGGACGTACGCGACGAGCACCGCGACGCGTACCGCGTGCTGAAGCCCCGCGACGAGATGCGGAGCCCCGGCCTTGGCGACGGCGATCGTGAGCGCCACCAGTCCAGCCGCGGCGACGGCGCGGTACGGCGTGCGGTACACCCGGTGCACCGCGGCCAGG